>DAOWNU010000317.1 GCA_030642425.1 bacterium
GGCATATTCGAATGGGCCGCCGACGCTTCGAATCTACTCGAATAGCTGTTTAGCTATATCGTTATCAAATAATAAGTTCAAATCACAGGAGGTATGTTCATGAGTATGATGGCAATCACAGTTAACGGTTCTGAACCGGGAAACATCTTTCCGCCGTTTATTATCGGTTCGTCGGCCGTCGCTTCGGGCGATGATGTTATTCTTTTCTTCACGCCGGGCGGCTCACCGGCTCTTGTCAAGGGTGCAATGGAAAAGATGTCTGTCAAAGGCCTTCCCGATCTTATGGAACTGGTCGAAGGCTTCCAGATGCTCGGCGGGAGAATAATGTTCTGCGAATTGGGATTCGAGGTCAAGGGTATCAACCCGGCCGATGTCAGGGACGGTGTCGAGATAGTCGGCGCGACAACGTTTATTGCCGAGGCCAAAGACGCGACACTGACGTTTTCGTTCTAATCTATTGTCGAACGTTTTTCTGCCAACTAAAATGGGCGGGGGGTCTCCCCCGCCCGTTCGCTGCACTATCGCCGATCATATTTCCTCATATCGGGAGGGCACATAGGCCCTTCCCTGCGGTTTGAAAATATGATTTTTCGCTGGGTCGAATTGAATTCGCCCGTCGCCCAAACAATTTCCAATAAAATAATTTCACCCACCTGAGATATTTCTCTATCAAAATTTCATTTTTATATTAAATTACCTATGAAATCTGTGCGGATCGAAAGGAATGTAATGATTCTTCTTAAAAATTGCTATCGCGTCGCAACGTTCAATCCCAACTGCGACGAATTGAAAAAAGTCGATATCCTGATAAAAGGCAATCTGATAGAAAAAATCGCGCCGAATATCGAGCTTGCCCCGCAAAAGGCCGACGAAACAGAGATTATCGACTGCTCGCGCCATCTCGTTATTCCGGGAATGGTCAACTGTCACCATCATTTCTACCAGACACTCACAAGAAATCTGCCCGGCGCTCAGAACACGGGGCTTTTCGACTGGCTGAAATATCTCTACCCTATCTGGGCGCGCCTCGACCCCGACGCGGTCTATTATTCCACGCTACTCGCCACTGCCGAACTGCTCAAAACCGGCGCGACAACCACCTCCGATCACATGTATATTTATCCCGCCGGCTTCGACGACGATATCATGGCGATCCAGTTCGAGGCCGCCCGGAAAACCGGAATACGATTCTCGCCCACTCGCGGCTCGATGACGCTCGGCCTTAAGGACGGCGGCCTTCCTCCGGATAATGTTGTCCAGACGCCGCGGGAAGTGATCGCCGATATGGAACGTGTTATCGACAAATTCCACGACCCCTCGCCGATAGCGATGCAAAAAATCGCGCTCGCGCCGTGCAGCCCATTCTCGGTGGACAAAACGGTGATGATCGAAACGGCAAAACTGGCCCGCCAATACGGCATCGTTCTGCACACACATCTCGCGGAAACAAAGGACGAGGAGATTTTCTGCCTCGAAAAATACGGCAAACGCCCGCTGAAACTTATGGCGGATTGGGACTGGCTTGGTGAAGATGTCTTTTTCGCACACGGAATTTTTTTCAACGACAGCGAATTAGAATTTTTGCGCGAAACCGGAACCGGTATTTGCCACTGCCCGACCTCGAATATGCGCCTCGGCTCCGGGATAGCGCGTATCAAAGAAATGCGCGATCTCGGTATCCGGCTCGGGCTTGGCGTGGACGGCTCGGCCTCCAACGATTCTTCTGACATGCTCGGCGAGGCCCGCAATGCCATGCTCCTCCAGCGCGTGAAATACGGCCCGGGAGCCATGAGCGCCGGAGAGATTTTTCGGATCGCCACAACGGGCGGCGCGAATCTGCTCGGTTTCTCGAAAATCGGGCGGATAGAGGCGGGATATGCCGCCGATCTGGCCCTTTTCGATATGTCCCAACTCCAATATGCGGGCGCACTCGCCGACCCGCTCGCCGCTATCGTTTTCACCGGTTTCAATCACAGCGCAGATTGGACGATTGTTCACGGTAAAATCGTGGTCAGGAAAGGCTGTCTGACGGGTTTCGACGAAGAAGAGATCGCCGCAAAAGCCAACGAGTCCGCGAAAAGGCTGGTGAATGAATTCTGAAATTCGTCGGTGTGAGGCCGGTTGTCAGATATTTTTATGTGCAATACTGGGAGAAAAACATTATATTGAACATGGGAAATTGTGGAGATACAGAGGGGATTAACTCAAAGCGAAAGTATCGATAGGGATGAGTTGCCACTTATTGAGTGAAGCATAAAGACACGCACCATCGAGACCGCGTTTATAAGGAAAACAAATCATGAGCCCCACAGTCTTTCGATATAAGGGATACAGATTCTACTTCTTCTCCCGCGAAGAAAAAAGAATGCACGTGCATATATACTGTTCCGATGGGGAGGCTAAATTTTGGATTGAACCCGAGGTTTTACTTGCGAAAAACTGGGGTCTGTCGAGTCCGCAAATTAACGAGTTGGCGAACGTTGTGAAGGAGCACAAAGATGAAATTGCAGACGCCTGGAATAAACACTTTGGAAGTTGAGATTCTCAATATCGACCTCCACGGGCTTTGGTTATTTGCAAACGGGAGGGAATATTTTCTCCCTTACGGCGAATTCCCATGGTTCAGGGAGGCTAAGGTTGCGGACGTTCTGAATGTCGAGCTGCTGCACGAATTCCACCTGCGCTGGCCCTCTCTCGACATCGACCTCGATCTCAACTCTCTGGAAGATATAGGCAAAACCCCGTTGATATATCGATAGGCTGAAACGGCGTTCGCCCGTCCGATATTGAGAGCTACGACATCCGCAGTATCGAAAAAACAAATTCTAAATTACCAGAAAAGGAGTATCATGTCAAACAACATCGACCCGCGCGCGCTATAAAATCTGTGTTACGGTCTGTATATCGTCTCGTCCTGCGACGGCGAAAAGCTCAACGGACAG
Source organism: bacterium (assembly GCA_030642425.1). Lineage (GTDB taxonomy): Bacteria > UBP14 > UBA6098 > UBA6098 > UBA6098 > DAOWNU01. The sequence continues at coordinate 2,943 of DAOWNU010000317.1, forward strand.
ATAGCCAACACGGTATTTCAGGTCGCCGCCGAGCCGCCGCTTATTGCTATCTCGATCAACCGCGATAACCTGACACACGAATATATCGAAAAGAGCGAGAGCTTTGCGGTATCCGTCCTCGAATACGACGTCCCGATGACACTTATTGGAACATTCGGTTTCAAATCGGGGCGCGATATCGATAAGTTCGAGAATTGCAATTATAAAATCGGCGAAACCGGCAGCCCGATTGTCACCGATAACGCCCTCTCGATAATGGAGGCAAAAGTCGTTTCGAGTGTCGAGGCCGCAACGCACACCGTCTTTATCGGCGAGATCGTATCCTCCGGGGTCCTCAAACAGGGAACGCCGCTAACTTACGCCGATTATCATCTCAAGAAAAAGGGCAAAGAACCGAAAA
>DAOWNU010000414.1 GCA_030642425.1 bacterium
ATATCGGGAGGGTCACGGACCCTCCCCTACGAAATCACGTGGTTTCCCGACGAATCCCTTGGCTCCGGCGTCTATCTTGTCCGCGCGACTGTGGGCGGCATTTCGGTTACGAGGCGTGTTGCATATCTGAAATAATCGTAGGGGTCAATGTTCCCTTCGACAGGCTCAGGGAACGCGGCAAGCTCAGAAAATAAATCCGGTTCGCTGCAGATATAAGCATTTTATAAGGAAAAAATTATCTAAAGGATGATAAATGAATAAGAAAAAATTCGTTCTAAGCATTATTATTATATTTTTAATTGCGTTGGTTGCAGGGAATATCTTCGGCAGATATATGGCGGAACATTACCCCCGGACTACCGAAGAAGTAGATGGATTCGGACACTTAGGCCGGCAGTTTGCCACATCCGGCAATTTAGGCGGGTCTATTAGAGTAGCCCCGCTTTTTCCGGTATTAATCGGTTTGATAATCAAAATATTCGGGGATAGTTCCAACGTTCTATTATTCTTTCAAACCGTTCTTCTCGGCATGCTCGGTGTGTTTGTTTTTCTGATTTCGTATGATAATTTTAAATCGCTAAAAATCGCCTTTTTCACGGGGATAATCACCGTTCTTCATCCGATGTGTCTCTGGTATGTGCTTCGATTATGGGCGGAGTTATTATTCGCAAACCTTTTAATACTAATGATCTGGAGTGCATACAAAGTTCTTTCTAACTCGACGTGGCGAAATTTGATCGTCTTTGGAGTATTGACTGGTATTACGACTCTTTGTAAAGCAGTAGTATCACTTTTTCCGATTTTCCTGGCAGGCTCTGTTTTTGTATTACATATGTTCCGCGTAAAACCATTCCAATCGCTGAGCAGGGGAACGCTATTGAAGTTTTTTATCGTTCCGATAAGTGCGATGCTTTTAGTTGTTTTACCGTGGACGATCAGAAACCATAACATATCCGGCGAGTAGCTCCTTGTTTCATCCAATGTTGGAGTGGAATTTTTCAGGGGAAACGTTTTTGCCGAACATAATTCTTTTTTACCTCACAATACGATTGATGAAATATGGGGAATCGCGATGGAGCGGGAAGCCGAAATACTGCGCCAGAACGGGAAAGAAAAGCCTTCCCATATCGAAAAAGACGAAATATTCAATCCGATCATGAAAGATTATATGGTCCATCATCCGTTTCGATTCGCTGTGAAAATACTTAAACAAATTCCGGCGTTCTGGATGTGCGGCGAAACGACGAAAAAATCGATCGTTTTTATGTTATTGGCGCTAAGTGCGCTGGTCTTTTTTATCAAAGGATTTCTTGTTCTGAGAAAAACATCGATATTTGCCTATGTTGTGCTTATCACGGTTATTTATTTCAACCTGTTATACGCCGCGATATTGGCGTGGGGCAGATATAGCATGCCTATTTACCCTCCGATGCTAATTATATGTTTATACGGGATAGTTCAACACGTGATAAAAAGGGGCAAAGTCGCACCGGATTTGCCGCCGTCGAACCCAACAGATGAGAACGATGATTTCGTTTCTCGGAAGCGAATCCAGCAGGTTTAATCATTTAAAAAATAAATTTTAAAATTGTTCTTGACAAAGGGTGCGTTCACACTTACCTTCGCAAAGCTTTTTTCGCTGACGGGCGGCTTGAGAGTCGAAACAATATTGTGGAGGCTCGTATCAAAGCGCCCCCGGAAAAGGTTAGGAGTTGTATAGCTCCCAATTTCATATTGTAAAGGGACAATGTCCCATCCACAGGAGGTAAGATGGCCCAGCGGATACGTATAAAACTGCGAGCCTACGATCATGTGATTCTCGATAGGTCGGCCGCAGAAATTGTGGAAACCGCCAAACGGACGGGCGCTGTGATTTCCGGTCCCGTGCCGATTCCCACACACAGGCGCATATACACAATACTCCGCAGCACAAATGTGGACAAGAAGAGCAGGGAACAGTTCGAAGTTCGCACGCACAAACGCCTTATCGACATACTCGAGGCGAGTCAGGAAACAGTGGACGCCATGATGAAAATCGAGCTGCCCGCCGGCGTGGACATCGAGATTATAGTATAAAGGTAACCTGCCGGTTATTACATTGGAGACAAGATGATCGGACTTATCGGCAAAAAAGTCGGTATGACAACAGTTTTCACCGAGGACGGCAAGGCCGTTCCGGTGACTATTTTACAGGCCGGGCCGTGCGAAATTACTCAGCTTCGGACTGAAAAACGCGACGGTTATACCGCAATCCAAATTGGATTCGACACGACCGAGAAAAGGATTCCAAAGCCGCTTCTGGGGCACTTCAAAAAGGCCGGAACGAAGGTCTATAAGAAGTTAAAGGAAATCCGTCTCGACAACGTGAAGGATTACAAGATCGGCCAAACCCTTACTGTGGAACAGTTCCAAGTCGGGGATACGGTCAGGCTCTCAGGAATATCCAAGGGCAAGGGTTTCCAGGGCGTGCAAAGGCGCTGGGG
>DAOWNU010000462.1 GCA_030642425.1 bacterium
CGGTAAAGCCGAAAGGGTAATCCGAACTATCATGGAACAATGGCACAATAAAACCAGATTCAATTCACCCGCTCACAGAAACAACGAACTCAAACGATATGTCAATTACTATAACTCGGTCAAGCCACATAAAGGCATCGATGGCTTAACTCCAATGGAGAAACTAATCGATTATTTTTATCCCGATAAACTGTAAATAACGCTGGCTATTCTAACACATTAAGGTATAAAAAAATGAAACGCACTCCCCTCGACAAAATAAGGAATATCGGCATTATGGCGCATATCGATGCCGGCAAAACGACCACGACCGAGCGTGTTCTTTTCTATGCCAAAAAAATACATCGCATTGGCGAAGTTGACGACGGCTGCTCGACGATGGACTGGATGGATCAGGAACGCGAGCGCGGGATAACGATCACGGACGCCGCGACCACTTATTATTGGCGGAATCATCAGATAAATATTATAGATACGCCGGGTCATGTGGATTTTACTATCGAAGTTGAGCGCGCGCTTCGCGTTCTCGACGGCGCGGTGGCGGTTTTTTGCGCGGTCGGCGGTGTGGAGCCCCAGAGCGAGACGGTTTGGCGACAGGCGGAAAAATACCGCGTTCCACGCATCGCCTATATTAACAAAATGGATCGAATGGGCGCGGATTTCGAGGGCGCGCTGGAATCTATCGTGGAACGTTTGAACGCAAGGCCGGTCTGCCTGACAATACCTGTGGGCGAAGCGGAGGAGTTCGAGGGAATAGTAGATATACTCACCGGCAAATTCATCGTCTTCGATCAGGATAATCTTGGCAGCGTCTTTAGAGAGAAGGATATTCCAAAGGCGATGATCGATGAGTTCGAGTTCCGCCGAACGGAATTGATCGAATCCGTGAGCGAATACGACGAGAGCGTTCTCGCGGCATTTATCGAGGGACAAGAGATCACGCCGGAAATACTCAAACCGGCCATTCGCGCCGGGGTTCTGAATCACGAAATACTCCCCATTCTCACGGGCAGTTCGCTTCACAATATCGGTGTGCAGCATCTGATGGACGCTATCGTGGATTATCTTCCGTCCCCTATGGATCTTCCGCCGATGGCCGGTATCGATCCTCGAAACGATAAGGAGATAACACGCGAGCTTATTCCCGAAGCGCCGACCAGCGTTCTCGTATTCAAGATAGCCTCGGACAAATATGTTGACAGGCTCGTCTTTCTGCGCATATACAGCGGCAGGATAGATAAAAAGCTCGGGCTTCTTAATCCCCGAACGGGCAAGCGGGAGAGGATTAGCCGGATTTTCCAGATGCACTCCGACAAGCGCGAACAATTGGATGACGCGGTTGCCGGCGATGTTGTCGCTGTTGCCGGTATTCGCGAGATACGAACGGGCGATACGCTTTGCGACCCGAAAAATCCGATTGTATATGGGCAAATGACCTTCCCCGAGCCTGTGATTTTCGTTGCTATCGAACCGAAATCGACCGCTGATTCCGAAAAACTCGAAAACTCTCTCGCCCGGCTCGAAGTTGAAGACCCGACTTTCAAAGTCAGGGAGGACAGGGAAACCGGCCAGACAATTATTTCGGGCATGGGCGAACTTCACTTGGAGATACTTGTCGATCGGATGACCCGCGAGTTCGGTGTCGCGGCGAATGTCGGCAAGCCGCAGGTTGCTTTCCGCGAGACTGTTACAGAGGAAGC
>DAOWNU010000095.1 GCA_030642425.1 bacterium
AAATTACAAATCAAAAATCAAAATTGTTCCTTGCTGCGATGATTAACGTCCTTTTCCCCCCACCCATCGACGCGGAGCGTCGCCCAGAACGTTACACCGCAGAGCGGATTAACGAGAGACCTTTTACCTATTACCTATTACCTTTTACCTTCCTAACCTCTCTTCCCACCTACAACTTCACGCCGATCAATTTAGGTATTTCTTCCGGCTCCTTCGCCACCGGGACTCCCACTCTCTCGAACGCCTCGATTTTCTCGGCGGCGGTTCCCGACCCGCTCGATATTATCGCCCCGGCGTGCCCCATGCGTTTTCCGGGAGGCGCGGTTCGCCCGGCGATAAATGCCGCGACCGGCTTGGTCATGCTTTTTTCGATAAACTCCGCGGCCTTCTCCTCGGCGTCGCCGCCAATCTCGCCGATAAGCACTACCGCTTCTGTTTGCGGGTCGTTTTCAAACATCGTTAGAAGCTCGATATAATGCAGACCGACAACCGGATCGCCGCCGATACCGATACATGTCGATTGGCCGAAGCCCGACCGAGTCAACTCATTGATAACCTCGTAAGTCAATGTCCCGCTGCGGGAAATAAGGCCGACCGTGCCCTCTTTGAATATATTTCCCGGCAGAATACCGACCTTGGCTTTTCCGGGGGAGATAAGCCCCGGCGAATTCGGGCCTATCAGTTTGGTTCCGCCGCTCTCCATAAATTTTATCGATTTTATAACATCGAGAGTCGGGACGCCCTCCGAGACCGCGACCACAAGCTCGATTCCGCCGTCGGAGGCCTCGCATATTGCATCCGCGGCAAACCGGGCTGGAACGAACAATATCGAAGTGTCGGCGCCGGTTTCGCGGACCGCCTTCTCCACGCTATCGAACACGGGGATACCATTCACAAATTGGCCGCCCTTGCCGGGGGAAGTCCCGCCAACAACGTTCGTCCCGTATTCCCTCATGCTCGCGGCGTGGAAAGCGCCGTCCCTACCGGTAATCCCCTGAACAATTACTCTGGAGTTTTTATCAATTAGAATGCTCATTTTGTTCCTTAACCGATTTTATACGAGGCTTATTGCTTTTCTTGCGGCTTCGCCCATCGAATCCACGTTTATCAAGTCGCTCCCCGCGAGTATTTCTTTGCCTTCTTTTGCGTTTGTGCCGGTCAGCCGTATCACGATTGGAACCGTTATCGAAATCCGTTTCAACGCCTCAAGCAAGCCCCTTGCCACGTCGTCGCAACGCGTGATCCCGCCGAAAATGTTGATCATCACTACCTTTACATTATCGTCGCTCAGCAGGATGCGCATCGCTTCGACAATCTTTTCCGGATTGGAACTACCCCCGATATCGAGAAAATTCGCCGGATTGCCGCCGTAGAGTTTGATAAGGTCCATGGTCGCCATCGCCAGCCCGGCGCCGTTCACCATACAACCGATCTCGCCGTCGAGCTTGATAAAGCTCAATCCCTTGCGCTTCGCCTCGATTTCTTCCTCCTCGTCGGGGGTCACTTCGCGGAGGGCCTCGATATCCGGGTGGCGATAGAGCGCGTTATCGTCGAAATTCATTTTCGCGTCGAGCGCCACCAGTTCGCCTTCGGATGTGAGAACCAGCGGGTTTATCTCCGTAAGTGACGAGTCCATATCGACATAGCATCGGTAGAGCTTTTTGAGAATCTCCGCGCCTTTGCGGGCGATTTTAATATCGCCGAACAGTTTCAACGCGATATTTCTCGCTTGAAAATCCATAAGACCGAAACGCGGGTCAATAGAGAATTTGATTATTTTCTCCGGGCTTTTTTTCGCCACTTGCTCAATCTCGATACCGCCCTCGGCGCTGACCATCAGCATAACAGACTTTGTGTTCCGGTCGTTTGTCAGCCCAATATAGAACTCTTTGTCGATATCGAGGGCGTTATAGACCAGAACCTTTTCGACTGTCAGTCCTTTGATTTGCATTCCAAAAATCGCTTCCGCCGCGTCCCTCGCTTCGTCGATATTCTTTGCGAGCTTCACTCCGCCCGCTTTTCCCCTTCCGCCGACAAGCACCTGCGCTTTAATTGCGATCAGGCCGTTCGAACTGCGGTATGCCTCGACAACCTCCTCGACAGTCGCGCAAACCGTGTTGCCGGGGATCGGGATGCCAAAAAATTTAAATATCTCCTTGGCCTGATATTCGTGGATTTTCATTTTTTTAGCAGATTCCTTTCCGATTGATTTATACTCGATTGACAGGTGATACACCGATTTCGAGAATGCCGTTCGAGAGACGTTCAACCCGATAAACAAGGCTACCATTGCAATTGCAGCCGATCATCGATATTCCGGTAAAATTTCGGAGATTTTTCGGTTTTATGTTCATAGCGTTTTATTTTAGAACGTGAAATATATCACAACAACGTTAAAGATACGCCTTGCATATCGGCAATGTCAAGGATAAAAAAAACAAATTTATAAATTGATGTATCTCCTTATGTTTATTTATGTTAGTAAAATTACTGCATGTATAACATTAAGTGTATCCGGTATAATTCGACTCGGCAAGCACAATCCCCCTTCTGTCATTCTTGTGACGACCCGAATCGCACTGAATTAACTACAAATATCGGGGATAACTTACTTGACAATCCGGTTCGGCGGAACTATTTTATGCAGCGTGCAGAATTTGAAAATGACAATAGCATTCGACGGAACCGATTTTTGCGGCTGGCAGGTTCAATCGGGAGAACGGACTGTCCAAGGGGAAGTTCAGCGCGTTCTCTCCACGATCTCGGACAAGCTGGTGAAGGTTACCGGTTCGAGCCGCACAGATTCCGGCGTCCACGCTATCGGGATGGTCGCCAATGCCTATCTTAACGATTTTACGCCCGACGACCTGAAATACAGGCTCAACTCGATGCTCCCCGGCGATATTGCGATACGTAAAATCGAGCGGGTCGCGGAAGATTTTCACGCACGCTATAGCGCGTCCGGGAAACGCTATGAATACCGGATAATTTTCGACAAAAACCCGCACAGAAGAAATTACGCCCTTCTGCTTTATAAAAAGCCAAAAATCGAAATCCTGCAGCGAGCGGCGCGGTTTATCAAAGGCGAGCACGATTTCACCGCTTTCGCACGCCTGAAAGAGCTGCCCGACACCCCGAACTGCCGAATAACAAGGGCCGAATGGTTCGAGTCCGAACGAGAATTTAAATTCGCTATCGAGGGCAACCGATTTTTATACACGATGGTCCGGAGCCTTGTCGGTGCGATGCTCGATTGTGCGCGCGGCAGGTTCGGTATCGGGCAATTTTCCGAAATGATCGAAAGCGGCGCGCGCCTGCACGATTATCGTGTCGCCCCCGCGCACGGTTTGTGGCTTATCGAGGTATTTTATCCTTGATTTAGCCGGAAAAATGATTTCATTCTGTTTTATGTGAGTCCGGATTTGTAAAATTCCGGCGAACAAGTTAAGCGTCTTAAGACGCTTCAAAACGAAGCCCTTTATGGTCATTGAATATTAAATTTATACATTCTATGTCGATGGGGGAAAATACGGCGCAGAGCATCGTAGCGAGGAATAAATTAAATATCAAAGTTTAAAATGCAAAATGACATATTAAATATTAAAAAGCTATTCATCTCGCTCCCTCATCTCGTGTGGAGCGTAACGGGCGACACTTCTTCTCTCGTCACTCCGCTCTGCGGTGTAACGTTTTGGGCGACGCTCCGCGTCGATGGGTTGGGGGAGAAAGGACGTTAATCATCGCAGCAAGGAATAATTTTGATTTTTGATTTGTAATTTTTATATTTAATTTTTGATGTTTAATATTTATCTCTTGTTCATATGCTCGACCTTGTATAGGATAAACAATCAATAACCATAAAGTGCTTAGACAAGTCGGCATATAAGGCCGAATAATTATAACCGAAGTTCACCGATTGGAAAGGTAATAAAATGGCGCGTATCAAACTCGAAGAGGCTCTGGAATATCTTTATGACGATATACAGCCTTCGCTTGCGGAAGCTGTGAAAGAGTTTTTTCCAAAAACCGAATTTGAAAGCGGGAGGCTTTTCAGAGCCTTTTTAAAGGCTGTTGGCCGGCGGCAGAGAGACTGGGTCAATCTTCCCGGAAAACTGATCGATTCGACATGGTAATAATGTGAACGAGGCCACCCGAAAACATCTAACTCTCGCTGTCAAAGTAAGTGTCAGCGCGGCATTGCTATATTTTCTTATCACGCGAATCGACCTGGAGGGTTTCCTTGCCGCCGGACGCGAATTTCCGCTCTGGTCCTTCGCGCCTTTGACTTTGATCTTCATCTGCACGGTTTTTATCGGAAGCTGGCGATGGCGAGTTTTTCTCGGGGCGCACGGCTTGAAGCAATCGATCTTAAAGGGCGTGAAGCTCTATATGATCGGCTATTTCTTCAATAATTTTCTGCCCAGCGGTGTCGGCGGCGACGTTGTCCGCGGTTTCTCCGCCGGGAAAGATCACGGCAGGATGTCCGAAGTCTATGCGAGCATTGCCGCAGAGCGTCTTGCGGGCCTGCTGGGAACGCTCTTGATCGCCGCAGTTTTTCTCCCGATAGTCCGACCGCCGTCGCCCCTTCCGATAGCGATCCTTTTCCTCAACGCAATTTTTTGGATCGGGACGATCCTTTTCATATTTTTCGACCTCGAGGCTTTTCTGCGAAATATTCTGAAAATATTGCCCTTCGGTATCGGGAACAAGGTTGCCGATTTTGTCGAGGCGGTGCGTCATTACCGCAAAGACCGCGCGGCGCTGGCGAAAGGGCTTCTTCTCAGCATTCTCTATCAGGGTTCGCTGATTTTTTTCGTTTATATTATCGCAAGGATCGCCGGAGTCGCCGAAATCCCCTGGACCGCCTATTTCTGCTTTGTTCCTCTAATTTGGATAATTGCCCTTATCCCCATATCGCTCAATGCGATCGGGGTTCGCGAGGCCAGTTTCAGCTTTTTTTTCGGCCTGTGGGGAGCCTCCGAGGCCAAAGGCCTTCTCGTTTCTCTGGTTTTTTTCGGGACGAGCGTGATATGCGGTATTCTTGGCGGAATAATCTGGGCTGCCAGCGGACACGCGGCGAAGAAAATAGGCGAGGGTGTCGATTGATGAATGGTGATTGCTAATTATTGCAAAAAGCAGCGGTAGAGTAAATACAAGTAAATCTGGTTTATAAAAGAAAAAAAAATCCAAATGTCAAAGCTCAAATGTCAAGTCAAATCCAAAGCTCAAATGTCAAAACCTGTCCCACACTCGACTTGTCATTCCACATTTTACCTGTCATTCCGGCGAAGGCCGGAATCCAGAGGGGTGGTGTGGTGGGGTAATTTGACATTTGACATTAAGTCATTTGACATTCATTTGGCATTTGGATTTTGGATTTTGACATTTTTTGCTTAAAATGCTCGAATTCACCGTTTTTCAGCAATCTCGAGTTAAAATCAACAAATGGGAGATTTTTCTTGCATGTCTTGTGTTCGAAGAATATATTCTGCCCCGACAGAATCGATTTATGTAGTGTATAAGTTCATTTAATTTTTAGCGGACAATATCGTTTGTCCAATTCTGGAGAGGTGTCCGAGCTGGCTGAAGGAGCACGACTGGAAATCGTGTGCACCTTAACGGGTGTCGGGGGTTCGAATCCCCCCCTCTCCGAATTTTTAAAAAGGCTCGATCTCGAATAAAACGGACCTTTTCGATAGTAATACTAAATCCGTATTCGAACCCAAGTTGCATACGGCGCTGCCGCTTCGAGTCCCCCCCCCTTCGGCAGGTTTTAAGACGGGTTTCGACCCGTCCTTTTTTATACTGATAATTCTCGCCCACGGAAGCGAATCGGCGAAGCTGTTGAAAAAATCAATTCAAAACAGAGATTGCTGATTTTCTATGAAAAAAAATCAAATACACTGTCATTGCGAGGAGCGCAGCGACGTGGCAAACTCTCCGCCGGCAATGAGCAACCGTAAAAAACTCTTGACAGATTTTGCGTTTGGGCGGGTTTTTGACATATTTTGCTCGAAAAAGTGGGTGAAAATCACCACAAGGAAGCTAAAAATCACTTCAAGGAAGGTTTTATCTTTCATTCTGGTAGGAAATCCAAAGGGGCGGCATCGGCCTTGCCGACTGTGGACACGAAAAACGCCTAAAAGGGAGGCTCTGGAGCCGGACAGGGAGAGTCTGGAGCCGGAAAAGGAGGCTCAGAAGCCGGACAGAGAGAGTCGGAAGCCGGACAGAGAGGGTTTGTATGATATAGTCCTCGGTCAGAGGTCAAGAGAACAGGGTCAGACATCGGTGAGGGAGAATCAGACATTGATAAGGAAGGGTCAGACATCGGTGAGGGAGAATCAGACATTGATAAGGAAGGGTCAGATATTGGAAGGGGAGGCTCAGACATCAGCAAAGGAGGGTCAGGACGGGGTGGTTGTGGCTCCGGGCGCGGCGAAAAAGGGGATAAACGCGGTGACGGACAACGAGTTACGCGAAAAGCCTTAAAATTGGCCTTCTCTCATTTTCCAATTGGGCAGTTAGTTGCCTTATGCGCGGAAGGATTATTAAAAACTCTTGCGCGAAAAAGAAAAAAGTGCTTGCTCTACATCCTAAAACACTTTACATTATTTTAAGTGTATTTAGGTTTAAATTTAAGGGGGAATTATGCGCTATGCGATAATCGCTATTTGTATTGTTGCTTTAGCTTTTGCCGATGTCCCGCAAACAATACAATATCAAGGCAAGCTGACCGATATGACAGGCATCGGCGAGAACGCAACGCTGGATATTCGTTTCCGCATATTCGATATCGAGACCGGCGGCGATTCGCTATGGGCGCAGACTATTGCCGCAGTTCCCGTTGTCCACGGCCTGTTCGACGTCGCGCTCGGCCCGATAGACCTGCCCTTCGATGCGCAATATTGGCTGGAGATCGTTGTCGATGGCAACGTCCTCGCGCCGAGGATGGCGCTGACAAGTTCGCCATATTCGTTCCGCGCGGCAGTTGCCGATTCAGTTGTCGGTGGTTCCGGTGGCGAGCAGGACACGATGATTGCACATTGGGATTCGCTACGAAACATCCCCGCCGACATCGCGGACGGCGACGACTTCGAGGCGAACACGACAGACACGATGGTCGCGCACTGGGATTCGATACGCGGAATACCCGATAATCTCGGCAATAAAGATACCCTGTGGTCGAAGGACGCGGTAGTCACCGACACAATCGTTCTCATGGCAAACGCGAAAATCAATGGCGAACTCATAGCCGACTCGATTCAAGCCGTGGGC
>DAOWNU010000065.1 GCA_030642425.1 bacterium
ATATTTAATATTTATCTCTTGTTCATACGCTCGTCCTTGTATTGGATAATTAATCGAAGCCCTTTAAAGGGCTTCGCTTGAAGCGGTTTAAACCGCTTAGACTACTCACCTGATCGGTTAAGGCGATTCTAAATATAAGATCAACATGGGCGATAATTGATTGGCGTGAAGTTGTAGGTGGGAAGAATTGTTAAAGAGGGGTAAAAAAATAGTTTTTTTAACAGTAAAATGGAAGTTCTTTTTCTTGTAATACCCTCACCCGGTTCGACTTTGTCGAACCACCCTCTCCCGAAGGGAAAGGGTATAAGATGTTGATGGACAATATACTTTTCTGTTCTCCCCCTCTCCTTCCGGGAGAGGGGGCCGGGGGGTGAGGGTTTTTCAAACTACAATAATAAGGAGACATTATGAGAGAAATAAACTGCAGCGAGATAATCCCGGTCGTGCGAAAGATGTGTATGGACGCAAATTTCTATATCGGCGACGACGTTACAGAAAAGCTGAAGGAGTTCTACGAGAAAGAGGAATCGCCGACGGCAAAAGAGGTTCTCAAAATAATTATGGACAACAACGAGCTGGCCGCCGAGGTAAAAATGCCCACGTGTCAGGATACGGGCGTGGCGGTAGTTTTTGTCGAGTTGGGCCAGGAAGTCCATATCGCGGGTGGCGATTTTGTCGGGGCGATAAATGAGGGAGTCCGGCAGGGATACAAGGACGGCTATCTTCGCAAATCGATGGTGGCCGACCCGATAATCGAACGCAAGAACACAAAAGACAACACTCCGGCGATGATTTACACAGATATCGTCCCCGGCGAGAATCTGAAAATTACTGTCGCGCCCAAAGGCGGCGGCTCGGAAAATATGAGCGAGGTCAAAATAATGAAGGCCGCCGACGGCCTCGATGGCGTTATCGAATTCGTCGTGGACAGGGTTAGGCGCTCCGGCGGCAACCCTTGCCCGCCGATAGTTGTCGGTGTCGGACTTGGCGGCAATTTCGAGCAAAGTGCGCTGCTCGCGAAAAGGGCGCTGCTTCGCCCGCTCGACGATATAAATCCCGAACCGAAATGGGCCGAAGTGGAGGAGCGGATGCTCGTGGAAATCAACAAGCTCGGTATCGGGCCGCAAGGTCTGGGTGGAAGAACGACCGCACTGGCCGTGAAAATATTACATAAACCCTGTCATATAGCCTCTATGCCCGTGGCGGTGAATATTCAGTGTCATGCCGCGCGCCATAAGAGCGCAATATTATAAACCGGAGGAAATGAAATGGCCGAAGCGATACATCTGCAAACCCCCCTGAAAGCGGAGAAGCTCGCCGAACTCAAAACCGGCGATAAGGTGATGATAAGCGGCACAATCTACACCGCGCGCGACGCCGCCCACAAACGGCTTGTCGAACTGCTGAAAGAGGGCAAAGAATTGCCTTTCGATATCGAAGGCGCGGTTATATATTATGTCGGACCGGCGCCCGCGCCCCCCGGAAGGCCTATCGGCTCCGCGGGACCGACAACGAGCTACCGTATGGACCCTTACGCGCCGGCACTTATGGACGTCGGCTTGAAAGGCATGATCGGCAAAGGTCCGCGCAGCAAAGAAGTTATCGACTCGATGATAAAGAACAAGGCGGTTTATTTCGCGGCGATAGGCGGCGCGGCGGTCGTTATCGCGGACTCGATAAAAGAGGCCGAAATTATTGCATACAAAGATCTCGGGACAGAAGCTATACGCAAGATGAGGGTCGAAAATTTTCCGTGTATCGTCGCAAACGACGTGAACGGAAACGATATTTTCAAAGAGGGCGTCGAAAAATACAGGATTCAATAGCCAAGCTCGATAGGCAAAATCAAGACTGGAAAAGAATATGAAAGTTGGAGTTTATCTCTGTCAGTGTGGCGGCAATATCTCGAACGTCGTCGATCTCGACGCTGTTGAAAAATATATGGATAACGGGGACGATATCGTTGTTATCAAGCAGAGTTCGCACATGTGTTCTGGCGCGGGCCAAAAGCTGATTACCGACGATATCGCCGCGCAGAAGCTCGACCGCGTGGTTATAGCATCCTGCTCGCCGCAATTCCACGAGAAAACGTTCCGTGCCGCGCTCCAGAAGGCGGGGCTTAATCCCTATCTTCTGGAAATAGCGAATTTCCGCGAGCACTGCTCCTGGGCGCATAAGGATAAGCCCGAAGACGCCACCCAAAAATCGATAGACCTTCTCAACGCCGCTATCGCAAAGGCACGGCTCGATTATCCGCTCGAAGAGACGAAGATGAAGCTGGGCAACGAGGTTCTCGTTATCGGAGCGGGGATCGCGGGAATACAGGCCGCACTCGACCTCGCCGACACCGGCCAAAAGGTCTATTTGGTCGAAAGACTGCCGACTATCGGCGGGAATATGGCGATCCTCACGAAAACGTTCCCGACCGAGGATTGCGCTTCCTGTATCCTCTCGCCGAAAATGGCCGCCGCGCAGGCTCACCCGAATATCACGCTCATCACCGACGCCGAAATCGAGCACATTCTTGGTCACAGACTCCATTTCGAGGCGATTATCAAGGTCAATCCGCGATATGTAAAGCCGGAAATCGATATGGACGAGTGTATCGGATGCGCGTTGTGCGAGGAGGCCTGTCCGGTCGAGACCCCGAATTATTGGGAACAGGGGATTGTGAACCGCAAGGCGATATACATTCCCGCGCCGCACGCGATCCCTTACAAATACTTAATCGACCCGGAAACCTGCCTGAACCTGAACGGCGGCTCTTGCAATGCCTGTGTCGATGTCTGCCCGCAGAAAGCCATGGATTTCGACCAAAGGCCGGAAACGATTAAAGTCGAGGTGGATTCGATAGTTGTCGCGACCGGTTTCGATATTTATGACGCGACCGAGAAACACGTTTTCGGCTACGGCAAATTCGAGAACGTGGTCAATGGCCTCGAGATGGAGAGGATTGTCGATCATATTATGGAGAAGGATCCGCCCAGACAGGTCGGCAAGCGGGTCGCTTTTGTCCAGTGTGTCGGCTCGAGGGACGAGCAAATCGGAAGGGAATACTGCTCGCGCGTATGCTGCATGTATTCGGTCAAACTTGCGTCGCTGCTAAAACAGGCGAAGCCCGGAACCGATATTTATATCTTCTACACCGACCTGCGCGCTTTCGGCAAAGGTTTCGAGGAATATTACAAACGCGCCCAGAAAATGGGAATCAAATTTATTCGTGGAAAACCCGCGCATTTTACCGAAGACCCCGATACTAAAAAGGTTACCGTCCTTGTCGAGGATACTTTGTCGCGCGAGATTATCGAGTCGGAATTCGATCTGGTCGTCCTTGCGGTCGGTCTGGGGCCGAACCGTCATTCGGAAAAGGTCGCGGACGATCTAAAACTCGCCCGCAGCGAAGACGGCTTCCTCAAAGAGGCACATCCGAAATACCGGCCCGTGGACACGCTTGTCGAGGGCGTATTTCTCGCGGGAGTCGCGCAGGGGCCGAAAGATATACCGGACACGGTTGCGCAGGCAAGCGCGGCGGCGGCGAAGGTTATAGTCGCTCTCGCCCAAAAAGAATTCAGTCTCGATCCGATGCTCGCATTCGTCCACCCGGAGCTATGCGACGGCTGCGAAAAGTGTTTAGGCGTCTGTCCGGTCGATGCGATAGTCATGAACGACGACGACAAGGCCGGGATAAAAGAGACGCTCTGTATCGGCTGCGGGGCATGCATATCATCCTGCCCGACCGGGGCTATCGACCTGAACGGATACACGAACGAACAGCTTTTCGCCGAAGTCGAGGCCGCTCTCAAAAGCAAAAAGCCGGGAGAGCGCAGGGCCATTGTTTTCGGCGACAGCGGTTCAACATACAGGCTCGCCGACACGGTGGGAGTCCGAAAGATGAAATATGCCACGGACAGCCGCGTGCTCATGGTTCCGAGCGGATGCCGCGTGACCCCGAAACTTATTCTTTTCGCACTGAGCAAGGGCGCGGACGCTGTCCTTATCGGCGACAGCCCGGTAAAGGGCAACAGATTCGAGTGGGCGTGGGATTTCACGAGCGCTAATGTAGAATCGGCGAAAGCGAAAGCTGCCGAAGCCGGGATAGAGGGAGAAAGGATTTTCTCGATTGAATTCAGCGCCGGCGATCTGGCCAAATTTATCGAGACGATGAACGATCTGTCCGATAAGATGGCCCGGCTCGAACCTATCCCGGACGATAAAAAGAGTTCACTCTTCGATTTAAAGAGGTGATTATGACCGATAAGATCAAGAAAATTAGGCTGACCGACCGTAATGTGAAGTTTCTCGAAAAGGTCGAGGAGATTAGCGGCGAGTCGATCACTCTTTGCGATCAGTGCGGGACTTGCTCCGCCGGATGCCCGTTCGTCGAGGAGATGGATATCACGCCGTCGCAGCTGATGAGGGAGGTTCTGCTCGGTCAGGAAGAGGTTTTGCGGGCGAGAACGACTTGGATATGCGCGTCGTGTTTCACATGCACCGTTCGCTGCCCGCGCATGTTGGACGTTTCAAAAGTCGCGGAGGCGCTCCGCCAGATCGGTCTTCGACAGGCTATCGACGAAATCGATATAAACATAATCGACAGGGAAGAATACAGGAAAATGCCCACTATCGCTCTTGTCAGCGCATATCGCAAACTCACGGGATAGATAGAGGTATAAATCCAAAGCTCAAAGTTCAAATGTCAAATGAAGCTCAAAGCTCAAATGTCAAAACCCGCCCATCCCCATATTGTTATCCCCGTGGGGAATCCAGCGGGTGGTGCGGCGGGGCGCTATTACCTATTACCTTTTACCTTATTCGATACATTTACAAAGCAACTTTCTTACACGGGAATTATAAAATGAAAATACCATATTACCCCGGCTGCACATTGAAAACCACGGCGAGAAACATGGAAATTTCCGCTATCGAATCGGCGAAAATTCTGGGGATCGAGATGATCGAGCTGCCGAGATGGAACTGCTGTGGAGTCGTGGCGTCTCTCACAAGCGACGACCTGATAAGTCATCTCGCGCCGGTCAGGAATCTGATGAGGGTCGAGGAGATGAACGAAGAGGGGCTGGTCGAAAATGAATACCGGATGCTGACCCTGTGTTCGATGTGCTTCAACACACTTCGCAGAAGCAATCTCAGGATGGCGGAGAATCCGGAAGACCTTATATCGATAAACGATGTTATGTATCTGGAGAAGGGTTACGATGGCAAAACGGAGGTGATCCACTTTTTCGAGCTGCTCGACAGTATCGGTTTCGACAAAATTGAAGAAAAGGTGAAAAAGCCACTGACCGGCTTGAAAATTGCCCCGTATTACGGCTGCATGTTGTTGAGGCCGAAAGAAGTAGGGATCGACAGTCCCGAGGACCCAACGATTATCCAAAGATTTATCTCGTCGATAGGCGCGGAGCCGGTCCCGTGGGAGGCGAAAACGATATGCTGCGGAAGCTATCATACTGTTTCCAATAAAGATATTGTGATAAAACTCGCTTATGAAATAATCACGAACGCCCGAAAGCACGGCGCGGAGGCGATTATCACATCGTGTCCGCTCTGCGCGTTCAATCTCGACGACAGACAAAAAGAGGTTCGGGAAAAATATTTGAATTTTGAGCCTATGCCGGTGCTATATTTCAGTCAACTGCTCGCGCTGGCGCTCGGTTTAGAGGGGGAGACATTGGGCCTCGAGCAGAATTATATCGACCCAAAGCCTCTATTGAAAGAAAAAGGGCATTTGTGATGGAGAAATTAAATATTAAAAATTAAAATGCAAAATGACATATTAAAAATCAAAGAGCCCTCTCGTTACTCCGCTCTGCGGTGTAACGTTTTTGGGGACGCTCCGCGTCGATGGGGAAGGGGCGACGCAGAGCGTCGGGGAAAACGCTACGACGCGGGAGCATCGTAGCGAGGATAAACGGAGCATCGTAGCGAGTAAAATCGTTGTTTGTTCTTTAAAATTATTGTAACTTGTTGATTACAGGGTAGTTGCGCGAGCATTTCTTCTCTTCTGGAAGGCCGTTCGAGCACAAAAATGGCCGAAACAGGCGTTTTGACGCGCCAACGGAGTGCTTCGACGCTCCGCGCAACCATTTCGTCGCGCCGACGGAGTGCTTCGCCAGACCGCGCAACCATTTTGCCGCGCCGACGGAGTGCTCCGACGCTCCACGCAACCATTTCGCCGCGCCAACGGAGTGCTTCGCCAGACCGCGCGACCATTTTGCCGCCCGACGAAACGGTCGGGACGTGCGTCGATATGGTCGCGTTGTGAATCAAAACGATCTGTCGGGAAGTCGAAAAGGTCGAAATGCCCGTGTAATCGAAAAAAACTCTCAAAAAGGGGGTTAAAATGATTTTCAATAACGATAATATTACAAGAGGAAAGATTAAATATTAAAAATTAAAATGTCCCGAATATCAATTTATAGATACGATCCGGGCAATTTTGCATTTTGATATATAATTTTGATATTTGATGTTTGATATTTGATATTTATGTTAAGACGACGCAGAGAATCGAATCGAAAAAAACTAAAACAGGAGAATATAATGGAAGAAAAAAGAAAAATGCTGAAAGTATATATCATGGGGGAGGCCTACGATGTGCCGGAAGGCTCGACAATACTCATGGCGATAGAATATGCCGGCTTTCAGGTCAAACGGGGTGTCGGCTGCCGCGAGGGCTTTTGCGGAGCCTGCGCAACGGTTTATCGCGAGAAAAACGATTATAAGCTAAAAGGCGGTCTGGCATGTCAGACGGTCGTTACCGACGGCATGTCGCTGGCGCAGATACCTTCGGTGCCCGCCGAAAAGCCTGTTTACGATATCGCCGAACTCGAGCCGAACGAGAATGCGATAAAAGAACTTTTCCCGACCGTTTTCCGATGCGTGGCCTGCAACACCTGCACGAAGGCTTGCCCGCAGGATATTTTGGTGATGGATTATATTCAGGCCCTGAAGCGCGGCGATATTGCGATGGCCGCCGATCTTTCGTTCGATTGTATCCGATGCGGCCTGTGCGCTTTGCGATGCCCCGCCGAGATTGTCCAATACAACGCGGCAATACTCGCCCGAAGGCTGTATGCGAGATACCTCACGCCCAAAAGCCCCGAAGTGGATATTCGAATTCAAGAGATCGACGGGGGCAAATACGATGCCGAAATCGAATCCCTGAAAACGACTCCGCGCGATGAACTGACGAAAAAATATTATTCCCGCGAGATAAAACTCGATTGATAAGAGATAACCGAAAAGGATTTTAATAACAAATAAAGGGGTAAAGATGTATCCGGATTATATGATGGAATCGATTGGAAAGGTCGAGCGGACAAGGCCAAAAAGGCTGGATATCGCGAGAAAACACGGGAAACAGGTTTTTCCGGCCGCGAGCGAGGAGGAACGGGAAGATGTTCTGAGTAAATATCATCCCGATTACAGGGACGACGCCCGCAGGATTATGAATATCGGGCCGAATAAGGGCGAGAATATCACGACGAAGGTGGCCGATCTTCTCGAATCCTATTCGCGTGTCGATCCTTCGATATTCGACCTGTCGAAGATCGATATCGAAACCGACGTGCTCGTTATCGGCGCGGGATCGGCGGGGATGGCTGCGGCGCTCGAGGCCTCCGGCGCCGGCGCGGACGTTCTTATCGCCACAAAGCTCCGGCTCGGCGATTCCAACTCGATGATGGCTCAGGGCGGGATTCAAGCGGCGGATCAACCCGACGATTCGCCACCGATCCACTATCTCGACGCTATCGGCGGCGGACATTTCGACAACAAACCGGAACTTGTCGAGGCTCTGGTTATGGACGGCCCAAAATCGATCAAATGGCTCGAGGAGCTTGGGGTGATGTTCGACAAAACGGAGTCCGGTTCGATGCTCGTGAAAGCGGGCGGCGGAACGAGCCGCAACCGGATGCACTCCGCGCGGGATTACACCGGCGCCGCGATATGCCGCGTTCTGCGCGACGAGGTCAATAATCATCCCGATAAAATAAAATATGTCGAATATTCCGCGATAATCGAGCTTATCCTGGACGACAAGGGACAGGCGGTCGGGGCGATAGCCTACCATCTCGAAAATAAACAGTATTCGATAATAAAAGCGAAATCGATAATAATCGCGACCGGCGGATTCGGCAGGCTTCATGTGCAGGGATTCGAGACGACGAACCATTACGGCGCAACCGCCGACGGCCTCGTTATGGCATATCGCGCCGGAGCGAAGCTGCTTTTCATGGATTCCGTGCAATACCATCCGACCGGAGCGGTATATCCGGAGCAGATTGTTGGGTTCTTGTGCACGGAGAAAATACGCGGACTCGGCGCCCAGCCGGTGAACAACGAGGGCGAGCTGTTCGTCTATCCGCTCGAGCCCCGCGATGTCGAGGCCGCGTCGTTTATCCGCGAGAGCACGGGCCTGAATAGGGGCATCACGACGCCGTCCGGCCTG
>DAOWNU010000226.1 GCA_030642425.1 bacterium
GCCACCCCGCCGAAAATGAAATGCGATGAAGAAGAATCGAAGGCATTCGGGCGGACCTACTCGTGAACGATTATTTCCGTGGGGTCGATTATGCCGCGGTCGGGGTCGGCAAGATAGGAGCCGTCGGAGAGATCGAGCTGCGCCTTTATCGAAATGCCCGTGTGGTTTTTGAGAGTGCGGGCGATATTTTGAACCTCGATAATCGGGTCGCCGGAAATCTGCCTTTTGACAAATCGGACATAAACGGGATAGTGGCTTTCCACCGCAAAACCGCACGCGCGCATCGAGTCGATCACGAAAGCGACTCCCGGATCGCGCCTGACACCGTAACTTTTGTTGGGATTGACCTTCGAAGGCGACTGGCATCGCGGTGTTATAAGGACGAACAGCACGCTCAGGGCGACGCCTATCATGACGGCTTTCGGATAGTTCGTGATCCTTCTCTTGCGCAACTCGAACTCCTAAATTAGGCGCCAGACGGCGATGTCTTCCGGGACCGTTATCTCGAAAATGCCCTCGGGCAGCCTGCGGCCAATATATTCCTTCTCGATTTCGATAGTCACGCTTTCGCCACGGAGCGGATTTATTATTGTGATCTTCGTCGGTCGGACTATCCCCCCGCGATCCACAAAATCGCTATAACCGATGTCCAGCAGGGCTGTGCCGCCCCGGTCGAAAACCTGTTTGCTGCCCATTACCCATTTCGATGGCAGAACCTCCATGCGGATTATTTCTTCGCCCCGTTCGAATGTCAATTCGTAGATGTTGCCGTTATCGATAAAGTTCACGAGTGAGTCGTTTCGGCCCGTGTTATAAAGGCAAAAGAGCGCTTCGACGAGGTCTTTGAACTGGATATTCAGGCCGAGAACCGGATTTTTTTCTTCGGGATCGCCAACCGCGACGAACAGAGTCCCGGAGCCGGGAAAATATGCCGCGAAAGAATCGCCGACTGAAACTACCGCGCCCGGAGTGGAGCCGAGAAGCCCGCGGATATTCGCTCTGAAGCTGTCCGGGGCCGCGAAAAAATAGTCCGCCTTGAATGCGGCGTTCACCGTTGGGGTTTCCAGCGTAACCGAAATTCGCCCCATAACCCGCGCGAGCAAAGCATCTCTAATAGTGAGCGTGTCGAGAAGGGCATCTTCGGCGATCTTTGCCGGCGCGAAACGCGAAACCCTATTCGGCCCCGCGCAGCCGAGGACGAGTGTCAATGCTATAAGATATGCTATCAACGAACGATAAATATCCGCCTCCCCGCGATAGGTTTTCCGGAAATGTCTTTTGTTATTGCGAAATATACGCCCGACGGCAACTCCCGGCCGGACAGGTCGCGCGCGTCCCAAACGGCGTCCAATCCGCCCTTGTCGAGATTTTGATCGAATTCGGCGATGAGCCTTCCGGTCAGATCGTATATCTCGACCGGCCCGGTCGCGATTATCCGGCAGGCGGCGTTGAAAGGATTCGGCTCGATTTTCAGCAGTTCGGATTCGCGCGGCAGAGAAACCTCTTCGACCGATGTCCAATCGAGAAGATCGTAGATTAAGCCATAGATATAAGCATCCCTGCTCTCAGAGCTGTCTATCGCGGCGGCGTAAAATGAACTGATTTTCCGCCAGTTACTATAAAGATAGGATGCCGCCCTTATATTACTCACGTCCGGGGCGGGGCCGCCAATAGAAAATGCCAGAGTATCCGCGGCAACACAGATGAACTCGTCGATACAGTGGTCGGCATCCGTGTGGTAGGCGTAGTCCACAGTTTCGCTCTGAGCGTAATAGGTTCGCAGGGAAAGCTGTTCGATATTGCCCGTCGTCGCAGTATTGCCGCTTGCGGCGAGATCGACTCCGAACAAATAGAATAAATTCTGCGCGGCAACGCTTCCGGTGGAATAGTCGGTTCCGGCGTCGGAGCCTTCCCAATAAAAATTGCCGCCGCCCTCGATATAAGCCCGGAGCGCGTCGAGAGAAGCGTCGTCGATCATCGCGTTCACGCCGAGACGATTGCCGGTAACAAGCGCGACTGCATGAACTCCGGTCAGGTTGAGGAGAGCAATATTCGGGTCCTGCTCTGTGATTTCGATGCTGTCCGAATAAGCGCTGAACAGGTCGAACAAGGCCTCCGCGGCGCCTATCCCGCCGGGGATTGGCTCGTCGCCGTTGTCCCAGTCGATCACGAGCAGTTCTGAAACCGATCCCGCGGCCAGATCGAAATCGACGGTCGTGTCCGAGAAGAACATGAAGATAAATATCGAGTCGGAAAAGAAGCCATCGCGGCTCGCTTTGAGTTTGTGCAGGCCCGGCATCACGCCGGAGATATTGTAATATCCCAGCAGGTCGGTGGTGTCCGTGAAATAGGTGGAATCCAGCGTGTTGAAAAGCTCGACAATGCTTCCGGCAAGTCCGGTCGCCCCTTCAAGCTCGACGGTGCCGTCGATAATTAGCCCGCCGCCGCCGGCCGTGTCTTCGAGCAAAATGAACATAATGAGCGTGTCTCTGTATATCGGCGCGGTAACGCCCTCGGTGAAATAGCCGTCCCGTGTAGCAACCACCGTGTATGTGTCCGCGGGGATCGAGTCGAAAACCACCATGCCCGCAGCATCGGTGGTGTCCCAGATAGTGAGTTCGGTAATCGTTACTTTTGTGCCGGACATGGTCGGCGGTGGCGGAAAACCGGTGAGCATAACCTGAACCGTGAGAGTGTGCAGCGAACCGGCGGGCGCCGAGCCTATCCGGAAACTTATCGTGTCGGTCGTTATATTCGGCGGGCTTTCCCTGTCCTGAACCTGTGCAATCGCGGTAATCGTGCTTCCGGCGGAAAACGGGAGAATGGGCGAATAGACGACCTGCATCCCTCCGGCGAATGGCGTAATTGTGGCGAACCAGATTACGTCGATGCCGTTCACCCACAGATGCGTGTTCAATCTCGTCGTGTCGATAGCCGTTTCGTCGGAGGCCATGAATGAAACCGTTGTGGTGGTGGAGACCGTCGTGTCGCCGTCTTCTGGAACCCAACCCGAAATAACAGGCGGAATAGTGTCCGGCGGAGCGGGGTCGATACCCTGCTCGAATTTTACGAAGGCGTAGTATCCCACCGGAATATAAAGGCTGTCGTTTAGAGTCATATCGACCCATGTTACGGTCGAGTCGGGGGCGGAACCGTAGCAGATATAGCAATTCCGGAGCGAATCGAATGGAACCATCGAAGGCGTCCAGCGCGCAATTATTTCCGGCGCGGTGAAATTGAAAAAACCTATCTTCCAGATATGAAGCGTGTCTGAATCCGAGCGAATATCTTTCCTAAAATTATACATAGTGCTGTCGTTGATAACCTGTGCGTCGAAAAACATGAATGGCGGTATCCCCAGGACGTCCAGCCCTATATCGTAGCCGTCGGTGGCTCCCGGCTCGACACCCACTGTGCATGGCGCCGACGTCGAAGGATCGTCGAAAAAATTCACGGGCAGCCGGAACGAATAGCCGAAAACCGAGCTTATAACAAGCATCAAGCAAATGATATAAAGAAAGTATTTCATGGTCGAAGAACCCCTTGTTAAAGATTGCTTATTTTTAAATATAAAGCGCAAATATTGGTAAATCCGTTTCAATTAAACAAAATAAATCCAAATGTCAAAGCTCAAATGTCAAATCAAATCCAAAGCTCAAATGTCAAAACCCCTTCCCATCCCATATTGTCATTCCGGGCTCGACCCGGAATCCAGTAGGCGGTGTGGTGGGGCAATTTTACCTTTTACCTTCTTCAATCATTTGGATTTTTTTTTTAATAATCTTAAATTCACTATTGTTCAACAATCTCGTTTATAAATCCTATGTCTTTTTTTAATTATAATGGACAGATCGGAGGATGTCAACACGCGAAACCACAATTCGATTTCAATTGTCGTGTTTTGTTTCCGGCGAGCCGGTGATTAGAACATCCCCGCCAAAACTTTTTCTGCGAATATCGCACAGTTTCAGCGCATTCTCGATGACATCTACGCCAAGCTCACCGACGGAATCGATCCCCTTCCCGATTATTATCGGCGAGATAAAACAATATATCCGGTCCGCCACTTTTTCGCGCAACGCCGATGTTATAGACTCGCCGCCGCCTTCGAGCAGGACGGAGCCTATGCCCAGTTCGAGAAGTTTCTTCAGCAATATTCTCCAGAATTCCTCGCCCTTTGGGACATGAAGAAACCCGACATTCGGCCCCGGGAAACCGGATATCGGTCGGGCGTTGCTGTGGACGACGATA
>DAOWNU010000240.1 GCA_030642425.1 bacterium
CTGGGCGAAGCCGTTTTCAACGGCGGAGCGCCGATGCCATCCGAAAACGCCTATTCCTATAGTATCAGGACAAATAGCGGGCAGGCCGATCTCGGCCAGATAAACTTCCCCCGGTCAAAAATCAGGGCCTTTTCAACAAACAGGAGCCTCGGCC
Organism: bacterium; assembly: GCA_030642425.1. Taxonomy (GTDB): domain Bacteria; phylum UBP14; class UBA6098; order UBA6098; family UBA6098; genus DAOWNU01. The sequence continues at coordinate 155 of DAOWNU010000240.1, forward strand.
TGGAGGCGAAGGCGATACTCGGCCTCGATCCGGATAGCGACGACAGTGACGGCGACGGCATCCCCGATTATCTCGAACTGCTCATGTTCTCCGACCCTAACGACCCGACTACCGAGGACAAAGACGGCTTCAACGACTACGAACTCTATTTCGAGATGGGGATGTATCCCCCGATGAGAAGGCGCGATTTTCCCGACGAAATGATAGCTCCCCCACCGAGAGTCTATCCGGACGACGCCAATCCGTCCTCGACGATCCGCCCTATCACGAAAAAGCGCGGCGCGCCGCTGGAGCATAAATTTAATGACCTTGTCTATGTCGGCAGGAATGAAGAAGCGGCCGGAATAAAAGAGCAATTCGAGAATATGTTCCTTTTCAATGTCTATGGCGAGCAGGGAATGGTCGATTTCAACCGTTTGAATATCCGGTTCAGGCGCACGGAGGATTGGGATACGGTGCTCTACGGCTCACTCGACACCGACGGCGACGGCATCCCCGACGGCCTCGAGCAATCCGGCAGGCTTTTCGGCGGCGAAAACTACCCGCATTACGGAATCCACTATTGGGAAGAGGATATACGACTTCAGATGGCGTTCATCCTCGGCGAGGAGATAGACGGCCTCGACATCGGCAGGTTCATTAACGATACCGTGTGGGAAGATTACGGTATAGTTTTCATAAGCACCGAATTCGACACCGCTATGGGCGCCAACGGCTTCGACACGGACAACGACGGCCTCGACGACTACGCCGAGTATCTTTGGTGCAGTTGCCCGCTGCTAAAACATTCCGATCCGACATCGGGCGCGCCCGACGACCACGATGCAGTTCAAGAGTTTTTTATTCCGCCGCGACTCGACTGGGTTGCTTCATTTCAGGATTGGGACGGCGATTCAATCCCCAACGGCGCGGAGCTATATTATATACCTGAACTCGGCTACGGCATCCTCGACCCATACTGCGGAAGCTCCGATTGGGACCAATATTCCGACCGTCAGGAATGGATGAGTTGGCAGTTCAAGAACTGCGATATCTGCCCATACCCGTTGGACGACCCGCTGCCACTGGTAATTCGCAACGGCTGCCATCCGCTTATACCGGCATACCCCGTCCCGAGATTCGACAATTTCACGAACTATATCATTCTGCCTTTTTCACCGGTTGTTACCATGGCGCGGGGAATGGAGGGTGAAAGCTCTATAGAGGCAAAGGTCGAGCAGGAAGCCGGATATGAGGGAGGCAACGAAATGGAGGGTAATCCTCTTGTTTCCGAAGGTCCCTACGTCAAAATGTATGTTGGAACAAAGGCAATTGGTTCGGCAAGCTGGAAACTCAGCGACTCGTGGGAAGTGAACGTCGAAACGGAAACAGACTATGCAAATGCCTATGTTTGGAATTGGTTTAGACTGAAGAACAAGGGAACAGAGCCATTCGACAGAAATATTTTTGGTGACGATTACTTCAAAATAAGATTGGACATTCATTGGCCCGGCAATCCTACAAAAATATATTCCCCGAATGAATTGCTCGTTGGTTTCGACGGCCTTATGCCATATACGGGCGGAGAATTGGGACTTCCCGATTCGATGGATGTATTTATAAGACATCAATTAAGGGAACTAGTCGGATTGAGGGAAGACGGAACAGTTCAAGATCTTGATGATTTCGATAAACTATACTCGAAGATCGACCATTTAGTTTTCGTGGATGCCGCTGCGCTCCTTGTTCCCGGAGCTGGTGAAGTTGGTTTAGCAATAGGACTCGGAGTAGAATACCATCGTGGACTCAATATGGCGGAAGATGATGAGGATACAGATGTTTATGGAGATTTCCTCGATGATTTTGGGGACAATAAAACAATGGCGATAATTAACAGGACTGCGCCTTATTATAATTTCGGAACAGGCGTTTTCTCCTGCGATAATCTTTGCGATTGGACATCTATCGAGGCCGCGCATCGAAGTTATGTAACCGTTATGTGTGTCTATCCCGAGGAAAGCGAATATGTGAATATTGTTAAGGAATCGCCGATAAAGGATACTCCAACGGCAACCGACTCCTTCTATACTCTCGAAGATTTTATTGCCAAATATTCATCCGGCGCACACGGCCCGCCAAAAATTGAGAAGTTCACATGGAGCACAAGCGATATGGAAACGTTGCTTCAGGTCGGGTGTCTTCCAAATGTGGCTATAGATAGCACGTGGATTCCACCTTCCGGTTCTACTTGTGATACGATAGACTGCTTTGGGAAATGGATAATTGTTTCGAGTATCGATACTATTGCGGAACCTTTCAGAAAAAATGATTTGAGTAGAATCGGAGATTCTCTCTTTTTGGCAGGAGATACAAAACTCAGGCCGGGGGATGTTTTCATATTTAATTACCTGAGGGATTCCGATAACGACACACTCGAAGACAATATGGAGTTAATATTCGGAACCAATCCTTTTAATCCCGATTGTGATGACGACGGTCTTTACGACGGCGCCGAAATAAAGTTGGGTCTCGACCCTCTAAACCCGAATTCAGAGAACTCATATTATGAGGCGAAGGACGGCGACGAGATGGGCTGGTTGCAATCGTCGGAAGGACACCGCCTTCCGGTGGAGACTTTCGAAGGCGACACGATATGGCCTTCGCGCACCAGTTGGGACGCTGCACTCGAACATAGCCCAAGAACCGATGAAATACACGGTGTTACCCATAATAACTTTGTCCCCTGGCCATATAACGACGGCTCATTCAGTTCACTAAATGACGACCAGTATATCGATGCGAATCTTAACGGTCTGGCGGACTGGGTCGAGCATTATTTCCGCGATCCGAATGAATATTGGAACGGCAAATTCACGATAACATGGGATTGCGACGAGACAAGAACGAACCCCTTCGGATATAAGGACAATGTCAAGGAAACGAGAGGAACGACCCGTGACTCTTCCTTCACGCATATGTGCGACACCGTAACTCTCGCCGACGGCAATAGAGTGCTCGAAATTATCTGCGACGACCGGACCGGCGAGGGCGCGAGCATGTGGGATAACAGCTATATCTATTTCAAACTGTTCAACTGCAATATCGAGGTCAATAAATATCTCGATATATCATTCGACCTCTGGCCGAGAACAGCCAACGGTAAGCATATCTGTGTCGATCTCCTCTTTTCCGACCGAACCCGCTCGATAGTGGATTCGACTTTCAAGGATCACAACGGAGCTCGAATGAATCCCGCACTTAGACCGTCTTCTATATCTACCGATGGATTTACACGCATTACGGCGTCGCTTTCACCATTCGACGGCGAGAGGATAATAGGTATAATGTTCGGCTATGAAGATAACCCGAACGACGAGCACGGACAGGTTCACGCCTATATCGACAACCTGAGTATTCGCAACAAAAATATCGTATTCACTTTCGAGCCGGAAAGCAAGCCGGAAGCAGGTTTCAATATCAACGCGCTGCTCGGCGACGCGCCGGGATTCTTCGCATGGGAAGATAATCCGGGAACGCCGCTTTGCTCGCTGTCCATTCTGTCAAGCCCGGACCCGCATTGCACGACCGATATACCTATCGACACGATGCTTTACGGCCCGCGCGGCCTGGTCTATGAGGTCAACGGCTATCTCGATCCGCTCCACATGGCCTACGACGACGAACGGAACCCCGGCTTCGTGTTTTCGTTGTTGCCGGAGGACCTCGAATACCACATCGAAGATTGCACGAACCTCGGCTATTATATCTGGCACGAGCATTCGCCGCTATTGTATTACGAACGCGGCGATCTGCCCGATCTCGTTCCGCCGAAAACGGTCATCGATTTTAAGATTTATAACCCGAATACGGACGAGACGAAGTATATGCTCGATTTCCTCGCCGAAG
>DAOWNU010000229.1 GCA_030642425.1 bacterium
AAAATGAATGGCCCATGAGTAAAAGATAGAAATATAAATTGAAAAAAACTATAAAATAACCGAAATTGAAAATTGTACCCTTTTTCAGCAATCTCAATAAGCAATTAGCAATGCAAAATGCCCCGCGACCGAAGGAAGCCCCATGGGCACCACCTCCGGTGGATTCCGGGTCAAGCCTGGAATGACAGAATAAATAGAATGAAACTGTAGGGGAGGGTCCCAGACCCTCCCGTCGCCCTCCATCACACTCGAAATTTTTTTTTCTGAATTTAGCGCTTGCGCATCACCCTCTTCTTAATTAAATTTATGCTAAACGGTTTAAAAAAGGAGACGCTATGCGCACTTGGTTCCTGTTCCTTCTAATTATTTCGGTGGTAGTATTCGCCGATGTCCCGCACTTGATTAGTTATCAGGGGCGGCTTACCGACGATGTCACCGGAGACCCTGTGTTGGATGATGATTATAGTATCACTTTCCGCCTATACGAGGTCGTTTCCGGCGGAACGGCAATCTGGACGGAGAATCATTCGGCAGTTCCGGTAATCGGCGGCATTTATAGTGTTATGCTCGGTTCTTCGACCGCGTTTCTCGGCCACGTTTCTTTCGAGGATCCCCTTTGGCTGGAGGTTCAGGTGGGCGCAACCACGCTGTCGCCGCGCTATCAGCTTGGTTCCAGCCCTTACGCCTTGAATATTGCGGATTTAATCATCAAAGACAACGACCAATCGTTCGCGACCGATATGCGGCTCACCTCCGGAGTTGACGGCGACAGGAAAATTTATTTCGGCGACGGTTATTATGTCGGAATTGGCGAATATGGCGGGCGTGACGACCAGATGCTCATCGATGTTGCCGACGATTCGATCTTCATCAAATCTAAGGGCCTTTTCCCAACGGATATGTACACCGATCTCGGCTCCGTGGATCACGAATGGACGGACGTCTATATCGACAGAAGACTCTATATCAATGGCTCCGCGCCGAACAACAAGTTCCTCGGCAGCGACGGCACCGGCTTTTTGGAATGGAAAGATCTTCCCGGCGGCGATGACGGCGATTGGACTATTTCCGGCTCAAATATGTATTCTGCCGTTACGGGCAATGTCGGTATCGGAACAACAGGCCCCACCGATGGCAAGCTTCATATAAATGGCAGCAGTTGCTTCGGCAACGGGCTTTATATCGAAAATTCCTTCTTTGATGGTATTATGGTCGAATACCCGGGCGACGACGGGATACATATTCACAAACCGGGCGATGACGGCATACAAATTGACAGTGCAGCAGGCTACGGAATTTGGGTGCGTGAGGCTGATATGCACGGTATCCGCGTGAGCGACGCCGGTGACGACGGCATTCTTATCGATTCTCCGGGCGACGACGGCGTAGAAATTACCAATGCCGGTGCCGACGGCGTAAGTATTGACAGTGCCTCTTTGGACGGCGTAAATATCTATTATTCGGGCATCGACGGCGTCTATATCTATTCGACGGGCGATGACGGCGTTCATGTTTCCAATACCGGCGGCGATGGAATATTTGTCTGTTATTCAACCGATTACGACGGCTATTTCGATAGCGATATATACGCAGCAATTGCAAACGCCGGAATAAAAGCTTTCCTGATAGACCATCCGTCCGACCCCGAGCACAAGCTGTTGCGGCATTATTCTGTCGAATCGCCGAAAGTAATGCTCAATTACCCCGGAGTAGTCCAAATCGATGCGGACGGCACGGGTATGGTCACAATGCCCGAATATTTCGCCGACCTTGTGGACGAAGACGGTGTGATGATTCAACTTACTTCTATCGGCAGGCCTTTCATGTCCGGCTACGACTGGGACGCCCGGAATTGCACGGCCACGATTTACGGCGAGCCAAACCGGGAAGTGGCCTATGTCGTATTTGCCGAGCGCGACGACCCGGTTAAACGCTATCTCGAACAGCCGGTGGAATCGTTCAAAGCCGACGGCAAATATTGTCCCGATGGGCAACTGCTTATACCGGCGGCTTATGGCTACCCCGACAATATGAGAAGGGGCTACGAAAAGCAACGGGAGGGTCGCGAAAGGAAAACGCGGCAAAACAAATAGGCCGTTGGGGCGGGTTTTACGCCCGCCCGTTATCGACGGCGCAGGTAAAACGAACGGGACGGCGCAAGACCGTCCCCTACAGATTGAAAACGATGATAAACAACCCGGAATGTTGGAATAAAACATTCCAACTGAGACCGTTTGAACTATAAAACGAAAATTTATGACGTCATAATTATCGGCGCGGGAGCCGCGGGACTGATGTGCGCGATTCAAGCGGGCAAGAGAAATCGAACCGTGCTCGTTATCGAGCATTCGGATAGGATCGGTAAGAAAATCGCGATTTCCGGCGGCGGGAGATGCAACTTCACAAACAGATTTGTTTCACGCGAGAATTTCATTTCAAACGATCCGCATTTTTGCGAACCTGCTCTCGCCGGTTTCACATCGAAAAATTTCATTTCCACAGTCGAAAAATATAAAATCAAATATCACGAGAAAAAGCTCGGGCAGCTATTTTGCAACGGCAGTTCCGGGCAAATAGTATCGATGCTTTCGACCGAATGTGAAAAGGCGAATGTCGAAATAATCGTCGATTGCAGAAGAATTAACATTTTGAAAAACGAGCTATTCGAGATAGAGATTTTTAACGGGAAATTCCTCGCAAAATCGCTTGTAATTGCGACCGGTGGAATCTCTGTGCCGAAAATGGGCGCCTCGGATTTTGGCTACGACGTCGCAAAGCAATTCGATATAAAACGAACAGCGATAAAACCGGCGCTCGTTCCGCTCACTTTTACGAAAGAAGATAAAAAAAAATTCGCGGAACTCAGCGGCGTATCGCTCGATGCTATTGTCTCCTGCGGCAAAATGGAATTCAGAGAAAACATTTTGTTCACGCATAAGGGGCTGAGCGGTCCCGCGATTCTTCAAATTTCCTCTTACTGGAAAAGGGGGGAGCTAATTTCGCTGAACTTCTTGCCCGGGGAAAACCTGTTTGAATTACTCTCGCGCAACTCAAAACGGAAAATCGAGCTGAAAAATTTCCTTTCGACTATATTCCCAAAACGATTTGCCGAAATATTCTGCAACGCCTTTTTTAAATCGAAACGATTGAAACAATATTCTCAAAAGGATTTTTTGAAAATCTCGGATAAAATTCACAATTGCGAATTTTATCTTTCGGGCACGGAGGGATTTGCAAAGGCGGAGGTGACACTCGGAGGCGTGGACACCGAAGAACTCTCGCCCACGACATTAGAATCGAAAAAAATAAAGGGATTGTATTTTATTGGCGAGGTTGTCGATGTTACCGGCTGGCTCGGAGGATACAATTTTCAATGGGCATGGTCGTCGGGTGCCGCGGCGGGAAGGGATGTCTAATAAATCCGAATGGGAGGGTTTTAGCCCAAGGGAGCAAATTGGCGGTGATTTCCGACCACGGAAGCGAATCGGCGAAGCCGTTGAGCACGTCATCTGTCGGCATTGCCGACTCAATAGAACCTCGTTATCTTCTTGTGCGGGTTTTTCGGCCTGCTCTTCTTTCGCTCCGCCTTTTTCGAAGGCGGAAGCGCCTTTTCGAGCGTCTTTATCTCATCGCGGAAAAATGCCGCCTGCTCGAATTCGAGATTTTTCGCGGCAGACTGCATCATCCGCTCCAGCTCGTCAATTTTCGCCTCGATAGGCAGGGATTCCAGATATTCCGGAGTTTCTATGTCGGGTTTCTCGTCCTTTTGCCTCGAGTCCGCGATTCCGGTGGCGGCCAACACATCCTCGACCGATTTCTCGATAGTTTTCGGCGTGATACCGTGTTCCTTGTTATATATTAGCTGAATATCGCGGCGCCGGTCGGTCTCGCGGATAGCGCGTTCCATGCTGTTCGTGATTTTGTCGGCATACAAAAGCACGGTTCCGGCGACATTTCTCGCGGCCCGCCCAGCGGTCTGAACCAGCGAAGTTTCGCTTCTCAAAAAGCCCTCCTTGTCGGCGTCCATGATCGCAACGAGCGTGACCTCCGGCAGGTCGAGGCCCTCCCGCAGAAGATTTACACCGATCAGCACGTCGAAATTGCCCAGCCGCAGATCGCGGATTATCTCCACCCGCTCCAGCGCGTTGATATCGCTGTGAAGATAGCGGACGTTCAGCCCGAAATCGGCGAGGTAATCGGACAGGTCTTCGGCCATGCGTTT
>DAOWNU010000419.1 GCA_030642425.1 bacterium
TACGGGCATTTCCTCAACCATCCGCCCGTTTATATCGAAAATCTCCACGCGGGAGGGTTTCAAACCCGTCCCTACGGGTATTTCCGCGACAAATCTCCCGTTGATGTCGAATATCTCGATTTCTGGATTCCCGCTTTCGCGGGAATGACATCGTTATCTAACATTGTTTTAATCCGCGGTTATTGCCGAAACACGAGCGCCGCGGCGCCGAGAACTCCGGCCTTTATCCCTGCGGTTGCGAGCGCTATCTTGCAGCTTCTAAAATGCGATTTTAGGGCGCGATGGCGGGCTTCGCGAATAACAGGTTTGAGAAGGAGTTCTTCGCCCCACTCGGTCATGCCGCCGGCGAGCAGCACCGAAGCCGGGTTCAGGACGTTGATCATATTTGCCGCCGCGACGCCGAGCGCGCGTGTTATCTCGCCCGCCACAATGAGCGCGGTCGGGTCGCCGTCTTTTGCGGCAACCCCCACGAGCCGGGCGTCGAGGGAATCGAATTCGCCGCCCATAAGCTCCCATAGGAGCGAGCCTTTATCTTCACGGAGCAGCTCCCACGTTCTGGCGGCAACGCCTTTGGTGCCGACGTAGGCCTCGATGCAGCCGCGATTCCCGCATTTGCAGACACGCCCGTTAAAATCTATCGTCTGGTGGCCGATCTCCGCCGCCCCGCCCCATGCGCCGTGGAATATTTCGCCGTTCAAGATAATTCCGCCGCCAACACCAGTCCCGAGTGTGAAAAGCACGAGCGGGTCCAATCCCTTTCCGGCGCCCCATTTGAATTCCGCAAGAGCGGCGAGGTTCGCGTCGTTGTCGATAAAGACCTCTTGCCCGATCCTTTCGGCAAAAAGGTTTCCGAGCGCGATTCCGCCCCATCCGGACAGATTTGGAGCGGCACGGACTTTGCCGTCGAGCCGGTCTATCGAGCCGGGAAATCCTATACCGACCCCCGCGATAGAATCGAAATTTTCACCCGCGGATTCGAGGAATTCCTCCGCGATACCCGCAATTATTGCGACCGAGAGTTCGGGGTCGCTTTTTGGGGTCGCCGTCTGATCGAACTCTGTCAGGCCGCCCTCGCGGGAGACCAGACCCAACTTAATATTTGTTCCGCCGATATCGATACCGAGCGCAAGTTTATTCATGGCTTCGGAACTCCCATCTAATTGTGGCGAAAGGGATCCACGGGGCGAGATGCTCGACCGGCAAGTCGCATATCGGGCCGACAGCCCAGGGTATTGCGGACGCGGCGTCGAGACCGAGCGAATGCAATTCCTCCCTTATCTCGATAGTGAATCCGAGCTTGAGCAGTTTCTCGCCCAGTTTCGGCAGTTCGTCCTCATTGAAAAGCGCCATCAGCCTATCGCCGATCCGCTCCCAGAGATAAATCGCTCTCGCAAGTGCGAGCGAGTCGTGGGCGTCCTCGGAGTAGAGCGCGTGGCCGATAATGTGAAGCTGCAGCTCCCCTTTGCGCTCCGCGAGGTATTTTATTCGGTCAACTATCGGGGGAAGAGCGGTCTCCCAATTGTACGACGGCTCGACAGTGCCCAATTTGAACGGCACCACCGGGATAACGGCCATTTCGTAATAATCTTTTTCGAAATCGATGTCGAGGGCTTGCCAATCGGAGCGTTCGGACTCGAGTGTGTTATCGCGGAGAAAGAGTGAAAATTGGCAATCGCCGGGCAGTATTGGCATCAGCGAGTCCAGCGGATCGAGTTCGAGGCGGTGGGGATGATCGCTAAATCCGAATGCCGCAGGGCAAGCGCCGCCCGAGCTTCTGTAATCCACGCGATAGAAATAGATATCGGCGAGCGAGTCGGATGAAAGGATCATATCTATCGAAGGCGCGGAATATCCTTCCGGCTCGATCCAGAGCGCCTTTCGATTACAGGGCTGCGGAGCGCACATTCCGAGATGCAGGTCGATTATCATCTCCCCGGCCTTTGCCATGCCGCCGTGGACAGCGACGAGGCGGGATTCGTCCTCCCAATTCATTTCCTTAATGAATTTTTTCACGACAGTCTGGATACGCTCGTCGGCAATTGTGGGCGGGACATCGAGCTTCCCGCTGGAGAAAACGAGATCGATATCGGGGTTGCGCGAGAGTATTCCGGATAGATATTCGCCCATATCCTCGGCGATTTTCCGGAAACCTCGCCGCCAGTATGGCTTGTTCGGGCTGGATACGATAACCCTCGGGCGCCAGCCCTCGATTTTCGGCACAAGCTCGACCCGCGGGTCGAATTGGCCCGCGCTTTCGAGAAAGGGCTTTGTGATATCGAACCCTTGAACCGGGACATTTATGCGCATAGCGAGCTGCGGCTGCTCGATTAGAAGCGCTTCCCGAACCGCCAGGGCGCGGCGATAAGCGAGGTCCTCTCCCACCGAGGGCGAATCGATATCGTCAACCGAGGGCGAGTAAAAACCGCGAATTTCGCACGAGATATCGGGGTTCTGAACCA
>DAOWNU010000138.1 GCA_030642425.1 bacterium
AGGGAGTGGACGCATCATAAGTTATTAAAGAGCAATGAGATACAGTAGATTGGGTATTTTAACCCATTTTCATGTTATTTCAAATACACGTTGCGTTTCGTAATATTCTCATCCCCGATTTTGACCCGGACGAGATATATTCCAATGCCAACCGACGCCTCCAGCTTCCATATTTGGTCACCGCCGTTTTCTCGTAACGACGCCCTGTATCATATTTCTCTCTATCGACGCGGAGCGTAAAAAACGAAGAATACATAAGAATATCAAATATCAAACATTAAGTATAAATATTACGAATCAAAAATCAAAATTATTTCTTCTTCTTAGTAAAAAAGATGCTCGATGCAATAATATTTGCATCTTCTTTCAATTTTTTCGGAAACTTCTGTTGACTTTGCACCCGGCATAAGCTAATTTTATAAAAATTCGACCCTTTTTCAAACTCGATATTAAAGGAGAAATTATGTCGAAACTAAGCGCAAGAGCCTCGAAAGTGCCGTCGTCGCCAATCCGAAAGCTCGTCCCGCTGGCGATGGCCGCAAAAGCCGCCGGCAAAACGGTCTATCGAATCAATATCGGCCAGCCCGATATCGAAACCCCCGATAGTTTCTGGAAAGCGGTGCACGAATACCCCTCGAAAGTTCTCGCCTATGGCAACGCGCGCGGGCTTCCCGGCTATGTCGAAGAGCTGGTTAAATATTACGGGAAAGCGGGAATAGACGTCCGCCCCGATAACATTGTTGTGACCACCGGCGGCAGCGAGGCGATAGTTTTCTCGATGATGGCCGTGTGCGACCCCGGCGACGAGATAATCGTGTTCGAGCCTTTCTATCCCAACTACAACGGCTACGCGGCGATGAGCGGCGCTATCCTGAAACCGGTAACCACCGACCCGAAAAAGGGTTATCATCTCCCGGAGATGGCGGAGATCGAGTCGGCGATATCGGACAGAACGAGGGCCATCCTTATCTGCTCGCCAAACAACCCCACCGGCACTGTGCTGACGCGGGGCGAAATAGAGCTAATCGCCAAAATCGCGGAAAAGCACGACCTTTACGTAATATCCGACGAGGTCTATCGCGAGTTCATTTACGAAGGCGTTCATACAAGCGTTCTTCACCTGCCGGAGCTGGAAGGCCGCGCGATTCTGCTTGATTCGATAAGCAAAAGATTCTCGGCTTGCGGCGGACGAATCGGGTGCGTCGTCTCGAAAATACCGGAGCTTATCGACACAATCTGGCGGATGGCACAGGCCAGGCTCTGCCCACCGACCGTGGAGCAGGTCGGCGCCGAAGCCGTTCTTAAAAATCTGCCCGAAAAATATTTTATCGAGATGAAAGAGGAATACCGCAAACGCCGCGATATTGCGATGGAGGAGCTTGGCAAGATCGAGGGGTCGTTCTGCAAAACCCCGGCTGGGGCTTTCTATATTATGGTCAGGCTGCCAGTGGACAGTATCGAGAAATTCGCGGAGTGGATGCTCACCGATTTCGATCTGGACGGCGAGACCACGATGATCGCTCCCGGCCCCGGTTTCTACGCATCTTCGGACAAAGGCACGGACGAAGCGCGCTTGGCATACGTCCTGCGTGAGAAAGACCTGCGACGCGCCATACATATACTTGGCGAGGGCGTAAAGACGTATAATAAAAGATAAAATAAATACCGGAGCCTCGACGCTTCGATCCCAAAACGAAGGACACAGATGATCCACGATCTCAAGATCAAGGACCTTAAGGTTATTCCCGACGCCCGCGGAAGGTTGATGGAAATACTGCGCTGCGACGACGATATTTACAAGGAGTTCGGGCAGGTCTATATCACAACAACGCTGCCCGATGTCGTAAAGGCCTGGCATTTCCACAAACTCCAGAGGGATAATTTCGCCTGTGTGCGGGGGATGATACAAGTAGCGCTATTCGACGCCCGCAAAGAATCGCCCACCTACGGCGAGATCGACGAGCTTTTTATCGGGATACACAACCCAAAACTGATCTCCGTTCCTTCCGGCGTCTATCATGGCTGGAAGTGTATTAGCGAAGAGGAGGCGTTAATCGTAAATATTCCCACGAAGCCTTACGACTACAAAGAACCCGATGAGCACCGCCTCCCCTGGGACGATCCGTCCATTCCCTACGACTGGACAAAGCGCAACGGTTAACGAACGATTTTGCCCCGAAGGAGCGAATTGACCAGAAAAAAAATACTCGTTACCGGTGCCGCCGGATTTATCGGCTCGAATTTCGTGCGGATGCTGCTTGAGGGTGAAGATTACGGCGAAATTGTCCTTCTCGACGCCCTCACCTACGCCGGCAACCTCGAAAATCTCGGGGCGGCGCTCGACGACCCAAGAGTGAATTTCATCCACGGCGATATTGCCGATCCGAAAACGGCGGCGAGGGCGATGGCTGGATGCGACCATATTATCAATTTTGCCGCGGAGTCGCATGTTGACCGCTCGTTGACCAGCGCCGACCCGTTCCTTCACACGAATATAATGGGGACTTATGTCCTGTTGGAAACGGCCCGCAAGACGAAGCCCGAAAAATTTCTTCACATAAGCACGGACGAGGTCTATGGCCCGATGCTCGAAGGGGCCGCGCGGGAGAATTTCCCCTTTAAACCGTCGTCGCCGTATTCCGCCAGCAAAGTCGCCGCGGAGGCGCTTATGAACGCCTATCGGGTCAGTTTCGACCTGCCGGTTCTAATCGCGCGTCCGACAAACAATTACGGCCCCTATCAATATCCGGAAAAGCTGATCCCGCTTTTCGTGAAAAGGGCGGTCGGCGGCCGGTCTTTGCCGATCTTCGGAAAGGGCCTTCAGCAAAGGGATTGGCTTCACGTTCACGATAACTGCCGGGCGCTGAAACTCATACTCGAAAAGGGCGAATCTGGGGATATTTTCAATATCGGCGCGGACAATCATTTCGAGAATATCGAAATAACGAAGAGAATGCTAAAAATCCTCGGCCTGCCCGAAAACAGGATCGAGTTTGTCGATGACCGGCCGGGGCACGATTTCCGCTATGCCGTGGATTCCACAGAAATAGAAAGGCTCGGCTGGAGGCCGGAAATTCCCTTCGAGAAGGGATTTGAAAAAACTGTTCTCTGGTTTGCGGAGAGGTTCGGTGATAAATAATGCGAAGGTCTCTTACTAAATATCTAACAATATTTCTCTCCATAACGATTGCGGCGATCCCGCTTGCCGCACAATCTATGGCCACGGGGATATTGCAGGATATGAAACAATCCGGGCAGACTTCGAGGGCGAGAGCGGGAAATATCGATATCGAAAACGATCTTCGGAAAGACCTCAGAAAAAAGCAGGAAGAGCTTCGCAAGCTCGTCGATTATATCCCGCTCGAAGGCGCGTTGGACGAAGACGAGTATATTATCGGACCGGGAGACCAGTTTTTCGTGAGTTTCGCAGGGGCGGTCGAGGAAAGATATGTGGCGGCGGTCGGCGCCGACGGAACAATCGTGCTGCCATACACAAAAGGAATTAAGATTTCGGAATCGACACTTCGCGAGGCCAAAGACCTTATAGTCGAAACGCTATCGCAAATATATAAGGAAGAGGATATTTGCGTATCGCTCGCCGCCGCGAGACTTTTTGTCGTCCACGCGACCGGTTTTGTGGCGATGCCGGGAGGATAAGTAACCGCCGCCGACCGCCTGCATTCCGCAGTCGAAGTTGCGGGGGGATACCTGCAATCCGCAAATATTTCCCGAATCGAGATTTATCGCGGCGCCGACACTATCGAGGTCGATCTCACCGGCTACACTGTCCGCGGAGACCTTGCCGACAACCCTTACCTGCGCGACGGCGACGTAATATTCGTGCCGGGATTCGACTATAGAAGCCCGTGGGTTTTCGTCTCCGGCGGCGGATATTCCGGCGGCGTGGTCGAGATCGAGGCCGGAGAGGACGTCCGCGGGATGATGTCCAGAGTGGGTATCGACCGGGAAAATATCGACCGCAGCAACATATCGCTCGCGCGGGAGGGTGAGAAATACTCGATAGACCTGCTCTCCATGCCGGAAAATATCGGCCTTTCGAGAGGAGACAGCCTGTTCATTCCGGTGCTGCCGGACTCGGTCTATGTGGGCGGCAGAGTGGTGCGCGGCGGGCCTGTGGCGTATATCGCCGGCGAGGAATACATGGCCTATATCGCGATGGCCGGTGGGATTTCAAAAGAGGGCAGCCTGCGGCATGTGAAAATATACCGCAAAGGCGAAAAACTCAGTCCCCGCAAAGCGGGCGATGTTATGCGCGGCGACGCGATAATTGTCGGCACGGATAATTTTTACTACGTCACGGAATTCATGAAAATGCTCGGACAGATCGGCACTTTCGCTTCGGCTGTATATATTATCGGATTCAAGGACTGACGATGAGAAACGAAGAAGACACAAAAAACCCTTACTGGTGGTTCTGGGAACTGCTCGAAAGATGGAGACTGCTCGTTCTGCTTCCGGTAATTGTGGGAGGACTGGCATTCGGTATCGCCCATTTTTTCCTTCCGAAATGGTATGAGGCCGAGGCGGAAGTGATGCCGCATTACCGCCACGAGGCAATGGGCGGGACTATGGCGAATCTGGTCAGCGGGATTATGAGCATGGGCGGCGGCGGCGGAGATTATGTGCTCCCGATGATGGTTACGCCGTCCGATCTGTGGGGCGCGATAGTAACCTCGAACGCCGTTGTCGATACGCTGATATACCAGTTCAATCTCGATGTCCGGTATAAGAATTTTGTCCGCGAGAAACTCCGAGACGAGGTCAAGGATCATATCGATATCGAGGTTTCCGGCGAGGGGATATTGAAAATACATTTCGAGGACAAATCCCCGGAATTCGCGGCGGAAGTTGCCAACGGCATAATCGATCATCTCGACAGGATTAACCGCGATCTTCGCGCCGGAACCGCCGGAGAATCCCGGCAGTTTATCGGCGAGCGGCTGCATGAGACCGAGATCGCGCTGGCCGGGGCCGAATCGACATTCACCGCGTTCCAGAAAGAGCACTACGCTTTCTCCCTCGAAGATCAAACGCGGGTCGCTATCGAGAACGCCTCGCAGATCCGCGCCGAACTGCTCGTGTCCGAGGTGGAATTGAACGTCTTGATATCCAGCATGAAATCCGGCCACAAAGAGGTGGAGGCGGTGCGCACCAAAATAAGGACGCTTAAGGGTCAGCTCGGTGAATTGAAATCCGGCGAAGGGGACATGGAGCCTTTCGGACTGGAGGACATTCCGGATTTGGGATTGGAATACGCCAGATTATTCCGCGAAATGAAAATCCAGGAGCTTCTCTACGAATACCTTACGCAGCAATATGAGCAGGCAAAAATCGAGGAGATGAAGGATGTTCCGATTCTTCAGGTCCTCTCCAGAGCAAAGGTCCCGGAGAAAAAGGCGCGTCCAAAAAGAATAATTATCGCGGGACTTTCACTTCTCGGGACTTTGATTCTTGCGTGCGTCTGGATTCTCGGATCGGCGGCGCTCAAAAGGATGAAGGAGATCGATCCGGTCAATTACCGTAGGCTTTCGGACGCGCTTTCCGGGAAGAAACGTCAACACAAAACACAGGAGTAAAAAATGAAAGTGCCTTATCTTTTTTAAAACAAGAAAACCAAGAATTAAAGAAATGGGATGTGTTGAAAAAATGTGCTTCCCATGCCCAATTTAGAAAACTTTTTTACCCAGTTTAAAAGTATTAGACATAGGAGAGTGAGCTAAAATTATTAACGTAGCGAATCTTTCCATCTCTATGTCAAACATTATTAAATTATTTAAAATTATTTGTAAACATTAAAGAGAATTGTCATATTGATGAAAAAAAGATTTTAGAAAAAACAGTTTGAGTAAGTTGTGATAAGGCAGGTGATTTTTATGAAAATTA
>DAOWNU010000204.1 GCA_030642425.1 bacterium
GAATGATATGTGATGGAAATGAAAACGATATTAACGCATTTTCCCCGATTCTGAGACCTCCGCCTTGCCACCCATCGACGCGGAGCGTCGCCCAAAACGTTACACCGCAGAGCTGAGGAACGAGAGAAAGTTGGATTGTGCGGGTTTTGACATTTGAGTTTTGGATTTCCTACTTCTTCTTGTCGATTTTCAGATGAACGATAGTCGCGCCCTCGCCGCCCTCGTGTTGTTCCGCTATTTCCCATCTCGATATTCGCTTGTCGCGCGATAGCTTTTTCTGGATTTTCTCCCGAAGCGCGCCCGTTCCCTTGCCGTGGATTATGTTGAGCTGCGGCATTCTGACAACCAGAGCGTCGGAGACCCAGCGGTCGAGAATATTCCGGGCCTCATCGAAGGTCATCCCCCTAACATCTTTCGCGATCGGGACTTCCGGCCTGTCGTATTTCACCCCGCGTTTCTTGCGCGGCGTCTTCTCCTGCTTGTCCTCGGGATGCATCGCCGCGCTCGAGTGCATGCGGACTTTCAGGCCGTCGACCTCGATCAGGATATAGCCGTGGCTGTCGGTGGGTCGAAGGATCGTGCCGTGTTTTTGTATCCGGTATAGCCAGACCCTGTCCCCTTTTTTGAAATCGCGGGCAGGCCCACGGCGCTTCTTTTTTGTCTCCTTAATTTCCTCCAGCTTCTCTTTGATCGTTTCTCTGGCGGCCTTTGCGGCGTCCTGAGCCTTGCGGTAACTGCGGAGCTGCTCGTTTATTTTGCGTTTCT
Source organism: bacterium (assembly GCA_030642425.1). Taxonomy (GTDB): domain Bacteria; phylum UBP14; class UBA6098; order UBA6098; family UBA6098; genus DAOWNU01. The sequence continues at coordinate 766 of DAOWNU010000204.1, forward strand.
CGATAGCCAGTTCGCGCTCGAGCATCTCGATTTTGTCGTCGTCGTAGCGCTTACGAAGCTCTTCGACCTTGTGGGCCTTCCGGCGGTTGGACTCTATCAACGCGTCGAGGATTTCCCTGTCTTTCTGGAGTGTTTTCAGTTCCCGTTCGGCTTTAGCGCGAAGTTCCTCGGCCCCCTGCGTCTTTTTCTGAAGGTCGGCGATCAGGCCGTCTATATGCGAACCTTCCGCGCCGACAAGCTCCTCGCCCCTGTGTAAAACTTTTTCCGATAATCCCAATCGGCGGGCGATCTCGAACGCCCACGAGCGTCCGGGAGCGCCGGTGCGCAAAGAGTATGTGGGCCGCAGATTCTCCTGATCGAACGTCATCGCGCCGTTCTCGACACCTTCCGTCGCGACAGCGAGGGCTTTCAGGCCGCCGAGATGTGTCGTCACGATAAGATACGAGCCGCGCGCGATAAGCTCTTCGAGAAGCGCGCGAGAAAGCGGCGTCCCCTCTTCGGGGTCGGTGGCGCTGCCCATCTCGTCGATAAGAACGAGCGAGCGTTCGTCCGCGCCGTCGAGGGCCTGCTGCCAGCGCATCACATGTGCCGCAAAACTCGAAAGCGAATCGTCGATCGATTGCTCGTCCCCGATATCGGCGAAGATTGCGGAGAAATGCGGGATTTTCGTGCCTTTGTCCACCGGAATAGGCAGGCCGCAACTCGCCATAGAGCAAAGCAGGCCGCAGGTTTTCAGCGCGACCGTTTTCCCGCCCATATTCGGCCCCGTGATAACGAGCGCCTTCGCGTCGGAGACAAGCTCGATAATCAACGGGATAACCTTGAAACCCTCGACCGCTTCTTCTTCGAGGAGCAAAAGCGGGTGGCGGGCGTTGATTAACACGAAATCCCCGCCGAGGTCGTATTCGGGGCAGACCGCGTCGAAACGCCGGGACATTCTCGCGCAGGCCACCAGAAAATCGAGATAGGCCAGCGTCTCGATATTCGCCTCGAGAAGGACGGCGCTTGCCGCCACGAGTTCGGTCAGAAGGCGCAGTATTCGCTCCCTCTCGGCCTTTTCGGCAAGCTCGAGTTCGCGCAGTTCGTTGTTCATCTCGACAACCGGCAGCGGCTCGATAAAGAGTGTCGCGCCGCTGGAAGACCGGTCGTGGATCACCCCCGGCATCTCGGATTTGCGCTCGATCTTTATCGGCAGGACGAATCGGCCGTTGCGAAGCGTGACCAACTCCTCCTGAAGAATTTTCTCGTAGGTCGGATTGTGAAGATAATTCTCCAGTTTGCTTTGGAGCTTTTCGTGGATTATGTTGCGGCGTTTGTTGAGTTCTTTCAGAAGGGGCGTCGCGTTGTCCAGAAGCTCTCCCGGCGCGGTGATATAATCGCCGATATTGCCGAAAAGCCCGGTGATCTTTTCGAGCGATTCCAGAATCGAACGCAGGCGCGGTTTGTCCTCGCAGCCTTTGTGCGCATAGTGAAGCAGGCGATTGGACAGGTCGGCGAGCAGGCCCACTTTCCAGAGTTCCTCCGGGGACAGAACCCCTTCTTTTGTCGCGAGATCGATTTCCCTGCGGACGTCGTAGAGGCCGCCAAGGTCGGGCTGGCCGGACTCGCGCAGCGAAATAGTTATTTCGTATATCGATTCGAGCCGGATGCGGATCAATTCCGGGTCGTCGATAGGCACGAGCTTCGACGCGATTCTCTTTCCGAGTTCGGAATCGCAGGAGCCGGATATTATTTCCCTGATACGCTGGAATTCCAGCACTTTCAGGGTGTGTTCGATTATGTCCGATTTAGCTTTGGTCATATATGTTGTCCCTTCATCGACAAACCACGGGTCGCGTTTTAGTTCGCTATTTAATAATACGCCCGAACGCCCTCCTGTCAAGTCGCCAGCGGCGACGGGCGACATTGCTAACGGTGCGTACCGACCGCTGGCACGCCTCCCGCTACGTTCGGTTGGTGAAGATTGCTACATCATTTCCGAACGCGACAGCCGCGCCAGCGTGGATTGTCAAAAAAGGGGGAAAGTGAAGTCATTTTCAGGAAATGCCTCAAAACACTAAGGCTATTTCTCGATGGGGATATTGTAATCGGGGCGCAACTATCCGCAGGCCCTTTCCACAAGGAATTTTAGAAGCTCTTCCGCCTCGTCGAGGGGCCACTGTGTTTTTTTGTCGGAGATCGCTCTCTCCGGCTCGGGGTGGACTTCCAGAAAAATAGCGTCCACTCCCAATGTCAACGCCGCAGCGGCAAAATGCGGGATAAATTCCCTGCTTCCGCCGGTCGAGCCATCGCCCGCGCCCGGTCTTTGCTGGCTGTGGGAGACGTCCATAACTATCGGGCAGCCCGTTTCCGCCATAATCGGGATGCCGCGGAAATCCACAACAAGATTGTGATAGCCGAACGATGTTCCCCTCTCGGTCAACAGGATTTCTCCCCCGCCGGAATTTTTCGCTTTGCCCACGATATGCCGCATATCCCCGGGCGCGAGGAACTGGCCTTTCTTGATATTGAGCGGTATTCCTGTTTTCGCGGCGGCGACCACAAGGTCAGTCTGCCTGCACAGGAAAGCCGGTATCTGGATACAATCGACGGTTCTCGCCACAATTTCCGCCTGACCCGGCTCGTGAATATCGGTTATCACCGGAACTCCCACGCTTTCCTTTATCCGTGCGAGTATATCCAGCCCCCCGGCCATTCCCACACCCCGGCCGGTATCTATCGACATACGGTTGGCCTTGTCGAAACTGCCCTTGAAGATATAAGGAATTCCGAGCCTGCTCGTAATTTCGGAAAGAGTTTCCGCCACACGAAGGGCCATTTCCCGATTCTCTATTGCGCAAGGCCCGGCAATCAGCGCCCAATGCGCTCCTCCGCCGATTGTTACCTCGCCGATCTTCATCTGTCTTGATTTTTTACGAAGTTCTATCATTATCGAAACCTGCCTAAGCTGAGGTTAATTCTTTTAAAGAAACACAAGACCAATAATACCAACCGCCGCACAATAGGGGGCGAATACCCAGAATTTCCCGGAGTTCAGCAGGGCGATAAGCAGTTTCAACGAAAGATAGCCCACCGCCGCCGAAACTGCTATGCCCACAAGATAGATCGCCTCTATATTTTCCACATGCCTTATCGATTGAAATATTGCCGCGCCCGCGATAATCGGTATCGCCATCAGAAAGCTGAACTTTGCGGCCCTGTTTCCAGAAATTCCAAGATGACGCCCCATCGCGATAGTCGCGCCGCTGCGCGATATCCCCGGCAAAATCGCCAGAGCTTGCGATAGACCAATCGCGATTGCGGCCAAAGGCCCGATTTTCGCGCCGCGCATTTTCTGAAATGCCGTCGAGGCTAATATCGCCGCGGTTACAAGCAGCATAATCGAAGTTACACTCGTGTTGTCGAAAAGCCGCGTGATACCATTCTCAAATATCAGGCCGACAATCACGGCGGGGATTGTGGCTATCGCTATCAGCCCCAGTGTTCGCAAGGATTTCTTTCCTGGCATGCTCGAAAGCGAGGCGAGCGGTTTCAACAGGTTCGCTATTTCTCTCCGGTAGAACAGGACAATCGATATCAGCGTGCCGAAATGCAGCGCTATCTCCAGACCGGCGCCCGGCTCGTCGAGACCGAAAACGGCCCCGGCCAGAACGAGATGACCCGAACTGGAGATCGGCAAGAACTCGGTTATACCCTGAATAATTGCCATTACTATAATATATATGACTCGCGGCATTTGTTCGCTACCTCGGAGACAATCTAATTCTCTTTGCGCAACATTGCAAGGATTTTTCGCGCGGCACTTTTGCCTTTTGCCTTAATCTGCGGGAGTGGCACAAGACCTTCCCCTACGTTTTCATTTTATTTATTCTGTCATTCCGGACTCGATCCGGAATCCAGAGGGC
>DAOWNU010000192.1 GCA_030642425.1 bacterium
TAGCAATTAGCAATGCAAAATTGCCCCGCACCGCACAACCGGGGAAATAGGGGCGACTGAAAGGTCGCCCCTTTTTTATAAAGATTCAATTCAAAATCAGCAATCTCGATTAGTGCAACAACTTAAATCGACATTACCTCTTCTTCTTTTTTCTTGCGGAGTTCGTCGATTCGGTTCGTTTCGTCGTCGGTGAGGTCCTGTATTTTCTCGCTTGTTTTCTTTGCAATATCCTCGGGCAGGTCGCCGTCGTTCTGGGCCTTTTTTATCGTGTCGATCGCGTCGCGGCGCACGTTCCTTATCGAGACTTTCCCCTCCTCCGCGATCTTGCCGACAACTTTAGTCAGGTCCCGGCGGCGCTCCTCGGTCAGGGCCGGTATCGTGATACGGATAACATTGCCGTCGGATTGAGGCGGGAGGCCGATGTCCGAGGACTGTATCGCCCTCACGATAGGATCGATAGCGTTTTTGTCCCAGGGCTGGATAACGAGAAGCCGGGCCTCTGGAACGGCCAGCGAGGCAATTTGATTTATCGGCATCTCGGTGCCGTAATAATCAACTTTTATCCCCTCGACGAGGGCTGGGGTCGCTTTGCCCGTCCGGAGCCGGGCCATTTCGCGGGCTATCGCCTCGACAGCTTTATTCATACGATCTTCGGCATCGCTAAGGATCTTTTTTTCCATGTTATAACTCCTTTTTTCGCCTGATAATCGACCCGATCTTCTCGCCCGCCAACACCCTTGACAGGTTTCCCTTTTTTAGAAGGTTGAAAATGTGGATTGGAATGTCGTTCTCGGCGCAGAGAGTAACCGCGGTCATGTCCATCACGCGGAGGTTTTTTTCGAGGACATCGCTGTATGTGAGTTCCTCGAAAAATCCCGCATCGGGATCGGTTATCGGATCGGATGAATAAATGCCGTCCACTTTAGTTCCCTTTAACACGACATCCGCGCCGATCTCGATAGCTCGAAGGGCGGCGGCGGTATCCGTTGTGAAATAGGGATTACCGGTTCCCGCGGCGAGAATTATTATCCTGCCCTTTTCGAGGTGTCGGATCGCGCGTCTTCGGATATAGGTCTCGGCGAGCTGGTTCATTTCGATAGCGGTGAGCACGCGCGTATGCAGGCCCTTTTTTTCCAGGACGACCTGCAACGCCAGCGAATTTATCACGGTGGCCAGCATCCCCATATAGTCGCCGGAGGCCCTGTCGAAACCGATCTGCGTGCCGGATAATCCCCGGAAAATATTTCCACCGCCAATGACAAGACCGATCTCGACGCCCGCTTCTTTTGCCAGGACGATCTCGTCCGCGATCTGCGCGATCCGCCCGGAACCGATACCGTAATTGCCGTCGCCCTGAAGACCCTCGCCGGAAATTTTCAGCAGGACGCGATTATATCTCAATTCACCGGGCATATTCGACAATCACCCACCGACCTTGAAACGGACGAACCGGGCGATTTGAATATTCTCTCCCAGTTTGCCGATCAATTCTTTGAGTAGGTCTTCGATCGTTTTATCCGTGTCCTTCACGAAGGCCTGACGGAGAAGGACGGACTGGCTGTAAAATTTTTCCATTTTGCCGTCGATGATCTTATCGAGGATTTTCTCCGGTTTTCCGCTTTGTTTGGCCTGTTCTTTGTAGATCGACCGTTCCTTCTCGACCAGATTGGAATCCAGGTCCTCGATTCTGACGGCCAGCGGGTCTTCCGCGGCGATGTGCATGGCCACATCGTGGCAGAACTCCTGAAAATCGGGCGTGCGCGCCACGAAATCCGTTTCGCAATCGACTTCGAGGAGAACGCCGAGTTTCGCGCCGGGGTGAATATATGGATGGATCACTCCGTCCTTGACCTCACGTCCGGCCCTTTTTGCGGCCTTTGCCGCGCCGGACGTCCGAAGAATATCGACCGCTTTGTCGAGGTCGCCGCCGCTTTCCACCAGCGCTTTTTTACATTCCATCATGCCCGCGCCGGTCATTTTGCGCAGTTGTGATACGGTTTTTGCGTCAATATTTGCCATTTCTAACCTTTCTTCGTTAGTTTATTCCCTTACGGGTTATGATTTTTTCTTCCTCTCGGTATTTTTCTCGACTTTAGATTCTAACTTTTCGGCCTTTTCTTCTATTTCGGCGGCGCGATGTTCCCTGTCGATTCTTTCGAGAAGCTGTCCGCCGGTGCGCCCGTCGATAACGGCATCGGCCATAACGTGAGTTATCAGTCGAATCGATTTTACCGCGTCGTCGTTCGAGGGAATAGGGTAATCTACCAATTCGGGGTCCGTGTTCGTGTCGCACAATGCAACAATAGGGATACCGAGTTTGCGGGCCTCTCTGACAGCGATCATCTCGTTTTTCGCGTCGATAATAAATAGAAGCGAGGGAAGTTTTTGCATTTCCTTCACACCGGCCAAAACCTTGTGGAGTCTTCCGTAGTTCTTTTCCAGTTCGAGAATTTCTTTTTTATTTATCTTTTCGTAAGTTCCGTCTTCCCGCGCCTTCTCGATATCGAGCATCCTGTCCACCGATGCGCGGATAGTCCGGAAATTGGTGAGCATCCCGCCGAGCCATCTTTCCGCGACATAGAAAACACCGGCGCGCTCGGCCTCTTCTTTAATAATGGCCTTTGCCTGCTTTTTGGTTCCGACGAATACGACAGTTCCGCCGTCGGCGACGGTTTTTCGGACAACCTCGTAGGCTTGAAGCATGGAATAGAGCGTTTGTTTGAGGTCTATCAGGTGGATACCGGCTCGTTCGCCAAAAATGAATTTTTTCATTTTCGGGTGCCAGCGGTGTGTCTGGTGTCCGAAATGCACTCCGGCTTCCAGAAGGTCTTCGAGTGTGATTGTAGGCATCATGGTTAAACTCCTTGTTGGGGTTAAACGTCCGCCGGAAACCCGCCTATCCGGTTCGTCCCCTGTTATAGGGCACCCCACCGGAAGTTCCCGACGTATTTTACATTAGCGATAACCGACCGATATAACCGGTTATCAACGATTAAATTCGATCAGCGCTTGGAGAATTGGAAACGTTTACGGGCCTTTGGGCGACCGTATTTTTTCCGCTCGACACTTCTGGCATCGCGAGTGAGAAATCCGGCTTTTTTCAATATCGGGCGCAGTTCCAGATCGTACTTGACGAGAGCGCGGGCGATTCCAAGCCTTATCGCTCCTGCCTGTCCACGAATCCCTCCGCCTTTGACAGTAACGCGGATTTTCACACTGTCCTCCATCTCGACCGACTTAAGCGGCTCGGTCATGTGGATAACGAGGTCGTTGCGGCAAAAATAGTCATCCGGGGTTTTGCCGTTTATCTTTTGTTCCTTTTTCGAACCGGGAAAGAGCCAAACTCTTGCGACCGATTCTTTTCTCCTGCCCGTTGCATATATAGCGTTTTTCATATCTTCCTTCTCGTCAGATTAATTTAAGTGGTTCCGGTTTCTGGGCGGTGTGCGGATGTTCGCTCGATGCATAGACATGCAGTTTTCTATAGAGCTTTCTTCCCAGCCGGTTTTTCGGCAACATGCCTTTAACCGCGTGCTCGATCAGCCTTTCCGGATATTTATCCAGAACCTGCCCCCATGTTTTCGTCCTCTGTCCACCGGGATATCCGCTGTAACGCTTGTGGACATTATTTTTAAGCTTGTCCCCCGTTACTTTGACCTTTGCGGCATTAATAACGATAACGTTGTCGCCCACATCGAGATGCGGGGTATATATCGGTTTATCTTTCCCACGCAGAATACTCGCGACTCTGGTGGCGAGTCTTCCGAGGATCTGTCCCTCGGCGTCCACAACCCACCACTTCTTTTCGATCTCCTGTTTTTTTGGAATTGGCGATTTCATATATAACCTTCCCAATTAGTCTTAATGGTTTTACAACATACCTGTTCTCGAGAAGGTCGGGATTCCCGAGAATCAACTTTCTAATTTAATATTGAAATCTATTCTGTCAAGGGAAAAATTAAGTAAATATATCGGCGCTCCGGCAATCGCTTACCCCTCCTCGATTTGTCACGTTTTTTGCTATTCAAAATATTTTCGTTAAAGTTATTCACGGCGGCAAAAAACGCGCCAAATCTCCCTTCCCGCCGTTGTCACACCTCGTGCGGGGACTTACCAGAAATTTACGGATTATCATAGCGAGCACGAGTTGCGCCAACGGCCGCCCCGTGGCATGGGCGTTCACCAATTTCATCTTTTCCTTTTATTTTCCCCGTTGAACGTGTATTATGAAGTGCGAACTCGCTTCTCGCGGGAAATAATTAGACTTTTTACCAAAGAGGAAAAATGGATTTCGACTCGTTGAAGGACTATTGCCTCTGGAAACCGGGGACGTCGGAGGATTTCCCTTTCAATATGAAAACTTTTGTTTTCAAGGTCGGCCCGAAGATTTTCGCGTTTATCGGCCTCGAGAACGACCCTTTGCGCGTAAGTTTAAAATGTGATCCGGAATGGGCGGAGGAGCTTCGGGATCGATACACGTCTGTCATTCCGGGCTATTATATGAACAAACGCCATTGGAACACGGTTATTCTCGACCAAAATGTGCCGGACGAGCTGGTTTATCGATTGATCGACCACTCATACGAGCTTGTTTTTAAAAAACTCAAGAAATCCGAACGCGAGAGTATCGCGAGTGGTAAATAAAGATGATTGGGATAAAAACCACTTTTATGTTGCGAAGAGCGCGTTTTCTCTTTAGTTTGATTTAAGCGATCGTTGGAAACAATCGAAATTGGACAAAATATGGCAGAAGTAATACTCGGAAAAATTAGCAAGAGTTACGACGGCGAGACTTTCGCCGTGGCCGAAGTCGATCTTCATATCGAAGATGGCGAATTTATGGTGCTCGTCGGGCCTTCGGGATGCGGCAA
>DAOWNU010000100.1 GCA_030642425.1 bacterium
CGCGGGAATGACAATGTGGGGTTGCGCGGGTTTTGACATTTGAGCTTTGGATTTCATTTGACATTTGAGCTTTGACATTTGAGCTTTTTTTCGCCTTCCTCTTGCTGAATCCTATTTTGGAAATATAAATTTCAACGCTAAAAAAATTAAAAAAATTATTTCTTCGGTTCTTTTTATTCCAGGATAATTATTACTTGCCTTTTTCTTTTTTATAAATATAATAGTTCGAGCGCGATTATGCGCGGCAAATTAAACCGTTTAATTTATTGCAATGCAACGTATTGAGCGAAATATCGATAGAGACCTCGGATACCGCAATCATGTGTTTGGCGACCCCGGCGGCGAATCATATCTTCCAATCGAGAAGTAATTCTCTTCTATTTGTTAAAAATCTATAATTAACCCAAAATTAATTGGAGCAAAAGATATGAAAAAATTATCCAAATCCGAAATCGCCGCTATCACACCGGCACAAGTTCACGAGATTCTCGGCGGAGTTATGCTCGCCGACGGCTACGATATGGTTGTCGATCTCGACCGTTCGCAGGGTCAAATACTCTACGACTCAAAACACAATCGGCCGTATCTCGATTTTTTCAGCTATTTCGCCAGCAACCCGGTCGGACACAATCACCCGAAAATGACCGACCCGGATTTTGTCCGGGAAATGGGCAAAATAGCGATCCATAACCCGTCGAACTCCGACCTCTACACGGTCGAAATGGCGAAATTTGTCGCCACGTTCCACAGGGTCGCAATGCCCGACAATATGAAACATCTGTTTCTTGTCGCGGGCGGTGGATTGGCTGTCGAGAACGCCCTGAAGGCCGCAATGGACTGGAAGGTGCGGAAGAATATTAAGAACGGCGCTGGCGAAATCGGCACCGACGTTATTCACCTCGATAAGGCCTTTCACGGGCGCACCGGCTACACTCTGTCAATTACCAACACGGCAGACCCGCGCAAATATATGTATTACGCCAACTTCCCAAGTTGGCCGCGCGTGTCCAGCCCGGCGGCGAAATTCCCGCTCGAGGGCAAAAACCTCGAGGACACTATCGCCGCGGAGAAAAAATCACTCGCAGAAATCGAGAACGTTCTCCGCGAACGCGCCCGTGAGATCTGCTGCATAATACTGGAGCCGATCCAAGGGGAGGGCGGCGATTGTCATTTCCGTGGCGAATATCTGCGCGCAGTCCGCGAACTGTGCGACAAATATGACATTATGCTCATATTCGACGAGGTTCAGACGGGTATCGGAATGACCGGTAAGATATGGGCCTGGCAGAATTTCGATGTCGAGCCGGACATTTTATGTTTCGGCAAGAAATCTCAGGTGTGCGGGATTATCGCCGGACCGCGTATCGACAAAGTTGAAAATAACGTTTTCGTCGAATCGAGCCGGATCAACTCGACATGGGGCGGCAACCTCACCGATATGGCCCGCTGCCGCAAATACCTCGAGATAATCGAGGAGGAGGGCCTTGTCGAAAATGCCGCAAAAATGGGTAAAATCCTGCTTGGCGGTCTCCGTAAGATCGAGAAGGAACACGACGTGGTGACCAATTCACGGGGCCTCGGGCTGATGTGCGCTTTCGATCTTCCCGACGGCGAATTCAGAGGAAAATTCCTCGGTAAGTGTATGGAAAAGGGCGTGATCGTTCTACCATGTGGCCCCCGGACAGTTCGTTTCCGTCCGAGCCTCAATGTCGAAGAGGGACATATCGAACGCGCAATGGTCATAATCGACGAGGTGCTTCGGGAGTTCTAAACGACATAGCCGTTCGACATCCGAATGAAATATAAGGGGTGAGTTTGTTGCTCACCCCTTTGTTTTATTTTGGGAATCGGGAGATTTTGACACAATAAATCGCACTGCGAATTTATTTTTATGGAAATCACGGGAAAAAGGAATATAATAGAGCAAAAGAATTAACTATTGTGTTAACATAGCGCGTTTAAAAATGAGAAGGAGGTTGTAGGCTAAACTAATGATACACAGCCTGATAGTCCAGACCGGGCAGCCGCCCCACGGGGGAGGAAAGTCCGGGCTTGAGGAGCCGGCGCGCCGGGGATAATCCCGGGCCTTTCGTTCGTAAGTTCGGGGGGATGGAAAGTGCCGCAGAAACTATACCGCCTTGCACAAACTCAGTTTAGGAAAATTTCTTCACCATTGAAAATCAAACGCCGATAAAGTTTGTGCGAGGTAAGGGTGAAAAGTGCGGGAGTAAGACCCCGCTCGGCGTATCGAGAGATGTCGCCGTGGTAAACCCCGTGTCAAGCAAGGCCAAATAGGAAGGTAGGGATGGCTCCGCCCATCGACCTTCGGGTGGGCCGCGGAAGTGCCGGGGAAACCCGACATACAGATAAATGGCTGCCACCCGCACCTTTTATTAGGTTTAACGGCTTAATCGATATTGAAATTTGGTGCGGGGAACAGAACCCGGCTTATAGGTTTGGACTAATTCTCATTATAACGCGCGCAACCCGAAAGGGACATCTATGAAATGGAACCTGGTCGAGCAATCGAACCCTCGCCTCGCCAGGGAGCTTGCCACAGAGCTTGAGATCCCACAAAATATCAGCCAAATCCTCGTGAACAGGGAGATCGCAGACGCAGTCGAGATGAAGAGGTTTTTCTATCCGACACTGGAAGACCTCTCCGATCCGATGTTGCTCCCGAACATGAAGGCCGCGGTTGAACGTGTTATCGAGGCGCTTGCCCAAAGAGAAAAAATCGTCGTATTCGGCGATTACGACGTCGATGGTATAACTTCGACCTCACTTATATACCTCGTGCTAAATCGGTTCGGCGCCGATATTTCATGGTATCTGCCGGATCGCGTTGAAGAGGGATACGGCCTTTCGCGCGCGGGTATCGACGAAGCCGTCGACAAAGGTGTAACCCTGCTTATTTCCGTGGACTGCGGGATCACCGGTGTGGAAGAGGTCGAATATGCCAAATCGCGCGGAATGGATTGTGTTATAACGGATCACCACGAGCCTGCGGACATTCTCCCCGATGCTGTCGCGCTGGTTGACCCGAAGCTCTCCGAAGAAAACCCTGAAACCAGAGAGCTTGCCGGTGTCGGAGTGGCTTTCAAGCTGGCAGAGGCGCTTTTCAACGAGCTGGGCGAGGATAAATCCGCGCTCTACGAACACCTCGATCTGGTGGGGCTTGGAACGATTGCCGATATTGTGCCCCTCGTGGGAGAAAACCGCATTCTGGCAAAATTCGGCCTTCGCCAATTAGAATCCACGAAGAAACCCGGCCTGAAAAGCCTGCTGCAGATTACCGGCCTCTGGGGAAACGAGCTTTTTAGCTGGAACGTCGTTTTCGTTCTCGCCCCCCGACTTAACGCCGTGGGGAGGATCGGTTCGGCATCGAGCGCCTTCGAGCTTCTGACAACATACGATTCAACCCGTGCGATACAGATGTCCAGACTGCTCGACGAGGAAAATAAAAAGCGAAAGAAACTCGACGAAGTAATTTTCGCAAATGCCATACAAATGGTCGAGGACACTGTGGACCTCGAAAATGATCGCGCGATTGTCCTCGAATCCGAAGAATGGCACGTCGGCGTGATCGGTATTGTCGCCAGCAGGCTTGTGGAAAAATATCACAGACCGGCGGTGCTTATCTCCACCTCCGAAGGCTCCGGTCAGGGGAGCGCGAGAAGCATATCCACATTTCACCTGCTGAACGCAGTAAAACATGCGAGCGATTACCTTGTGAAATATGGCGGCCATAAATACGCCGCGGGATTGTGTATCGAGCCGAAAAAGATTGCCGATTTCCGCAAAAGTTTCGTGTCGGTGGCGAACAAAGAGCTTACAGAAGAGGATATGATCCCGCATCTTAAGATCGATGCGAATATCGTTGCGGACGATGTGAGCATGGACCTGCTGAACTGGCTTAATCTTTTCTCACCCTACGGCCCGAAAAACATGCGGCCCGTTTTTACGATTGAAAACGCCCGGATAATCCGGCCAACGAAGATCGTGGGGAAAAATCATCTTCGATTTAAGATATTGAACTCCAAACGGGGATTCGACGCCATCGCTTTCGGGATGGGAGAAATGAAATCGAAAATTGATAATGCGATAGAACCGGTCAACCTGGCCTTTGTCGTGGAATCGAACAACTACTATGGCTACCCTCAGGTTCAACTTCGCATTAAAGATATTACGATCGGCGATTGGAAGAAGTAGTGCGCCCGGGCAAAACACAGATTTACACCGGCGACGGCAAGGGCAAAACAACAGCGGCTTTCGGGCTGGCTTTGCGCGCGGCCGGCAGGGGCATGAGAGTGATCGTCGTTCAGTTTCTCAAGGGCGCAGAACCTTCCGGAGAGGTGATTGCCGCACGGGAACACGATCTTTTTACTGTCGAAAGGTTCGGCGCCGCGGAATTTTGTGTCGATCCTGAAAATAATCCCGAACATGGGCGCGAGGCCAAAAAGGCCCTTGCGCGGGTCGGAGATTTGCTTGCCGCACGGGAACACGACATCGTAATCGCCGACGAGATCGTAACCGCGATGCATATCGGGTTGATTTCCGAAAGCGAAGTGCTGGAGGCGATAGAGAAAAGTTCTTCGGAAACGGAGTTTATTCTGACCGGTCGCGGCGCGACAGATGCCCTTATTGATAAAGCCGATCTTGTTACCGGGATGCGTGATATAAAGCATTATTTCCGGGACAACGTTCCGGCGAGAGAGGGAATCGAGTTCTAATATTCTCTCTTAGACTGCTCCCTTCGACAGATTCCCTTCGACAGGCTCAGGGCAAGCAGGGCAAGCAGGAAACGGGACAGGACGGTCGTTGAGCAGAGCCGAAACGACCGAAGAGTTGGGGAATTTAACCCATATCCCCGTAAGTCTTTGATAATCAGGGGATAACCTCGGCGCAGGTGGCATAAACTTCGTTACATGTCTCGTTTGCTTCGTTACAATCGTCGAAAACATCGGTTCATGTATAGAATGCTTCGGTGCTGTCAAGAAATACTTCGGTTCAGTCGTCGAGAACTTCATTACATCTCTCGATCACTTAAAGCAAATGGCGATTGCAACGAAGTTTTTAACGCTTGCAACGTGGTTTTCTGAAAAAAAGCATCTCGAAAAACGAAAAAGAAGAAAGAAAAAGCTGAAAAATAACAATATTCTTTCGCCGGCATCGAAAGAAACGCGACGTATATCTGAAATTATCTTAAAAAAACTTTGTCCCGACCCCGCAATCTGCAATCTTTCTCGAATATGCCCGAATAATCTCGCCCCATTTATCAGGCCTTTTTTTCTTTGGACTTGATTTATGTGTTATAATACCTTTATATTATAAGTGAACAAGCTTTCATCCCGGAGAAATGCTATGGTTGATAGATTTTGCTTTGTGATAATCTTACTTGCGGCGGCCCTGTCTTTCGCGGACAACTATCCGCGCAGCGGCGCGCTCGGCGCCGCCGGAGCTATCCTGCCCGAATCCGGCGTCCTTCACGGCTCCAATCCGGCGGGTCTGTCCATTTTCGAGAACCACGTTTTTTATCTGTCTTTCAACAGGCCTTACGCCGGTATCGGCGACCCGATGGGCGCGGGCGCTTTCGGTTACGGCCATCATTTCCGAAATCTCGATATCGGTATCGACCTCGAGTATTTTCAGTCCAAAATGACAAACCGTGCCGATTTCGGCCTGACACTCTCGAGGCGGTTTGGCAATATTTCCACCGGCGTTCGGTTCCGCGGCCTTTACAATTCTTTCCGCAAGGATAATTTTCACTATTCGGAGGGGGACGATCCTATCGACCCCGTTTTCGACGAACGATACGGCCTGATGAATATCACCGGAGACGCCGGGATTATATATCGGCTCTCGGACAGGGCCTCTGTGGGAATTTTGGCGGTTAATATCGTCGATCCGAACATGGCGCTTTCCAATATTGGCACGAGCAAGACCGGCGTGGATATCAAGCTCGGCGCATCTTTCGTTCTCGGCAGAAGCGGGACTATTTACGCGCAAAGCGGATACTCGACCGGGGCCGCCGACGGTTCCCAAATAGGATTCGGCGCCGGTTTCGAGTCGGATATAATCCACCCGAACCTCGTTTTGAGAACGGGATTTACCGACACGGAACTCTCGCTCGGGCTTGGATTCCGTTTGCCGACGGGCCTTCCGCTCAGGCTCGATTACGCATTCGGCTATCCACTCAGCGACCTCGGGCGGGTGGCGACGAACCACGGTTTCGCATTGGTCGGAGAGATCGAGCCTACGGTAAAAATCCCCGACCTCGCTATCGAGATGGAACTCGACCGCGATAAATATCCGATCGGCGATACCGCTGTCGGCATTGTTCGGATTCGGAATAAATATCTTCGGGCAAATGATGTCGGCGTTTCTGTGGTGCGCAGGATCGCGCGCGAAGGCGAAGATAAGATTCTCGCCGAAACGATTTTTCCCCGAATAGAGGCCGACGGATCGGTCGATTGGGAGGTCGCGCTTCCGCTCGATTCGCCGGGCGAATGGGACCTTGTCGCGCGGGTCGATCCGGAGGGCGCAATTGCCGAGAAAAACGAAAATAATAACTTAGCCGAAGATATATTTGCCGTGCATTCTCTGCCCGGAGTGGGCGTTTTCGCCACGCCCGACGTGCTCAAAGTGGAATCGGTGGACTATGTTTATCAGGACGAATCGATCGTTCCCGCAGTGTTTTTCGAGACAGGATCCGCGGATTTCGACCCAGCTTATTCCCCCCTTCTCGATTTGCTTACGGACAGGCTTGCCGAAAACCCGGACGCGAAGTTCTCAATATTCGGCTACTTTGACCCGGTACGGAGGAAGGGCGCGAAGAACTTGCCGGGCGGCGCGCTGCAAATGTTATGGCGGAAATAATAAAGCGCGATCCCGGCCTGAAAGAC
>DAOWNU010000441.1 GCA_030642425.1 bacterium
CGATGGGCGAGTCGGGATTCGGTTTTTGCGCGGAAGTTGCCTCGTAACAGGTTATCGTGCCGAAATACTCCAGCAGGTCGAAACGCCTTAGGCCCTGCTTTGCGAGCCACTCTGTTTTGCTCGTGACTCTCGCCTGTTTGAATCCCCGTCTGTGGACATTGGCCAGCGCGTCGAGCACGCCCGAAAATAGCGATATCGCTCCGTCGTGTTCCCTGTGGTTGAATTCGCGGTATGCCTCGATAAGATTTTCGGCCTTTTCGGGGGAGTAGGCGCCCATAACGTCTTTCAATGTCCGCCCGAAATTGCCGATAGCCTCGTCGTCGTCGATGTCTCTATCGAGAACCTTCCTGAACGCATATCGATACGACCCGAGAATCAGTTCGGTCGTGTCGAGTATCGTGCCGTCCAGATCCCACAAAACCGCCTTAATCATAGCTATCTTCCATTATTTCGACAATTCCTCTCGCCGGTGTTACAATTCCGCCCTCGGTAACAATCCCCGTGACCAGCGAATGGGGCGTTCGCTCGAATAGGGGCGCGCCGGTCGTTATAAGTTCGTTTTTCGGATATTCCAATTCAGTGGAAAATATTGTGCGAATCCTGTGCGGCAGTTTGTCCTGCGGAACGAATTTCTCAAGGCGCGCGCAAACGTAAAATGGCACGCCGTAATGCTTTGCCGCTATCGCCAGCGGGAGTGTGCCGAGCTTGTTCAGGAAAAATTCGCGGGCGATAGCGTCCGCGCCAACCAATATCAGGTCCGCTTTCCGGGCGGCGATTGCGATGCCCGCGTCGGGAACGATTGTAACGTCGATTCCCTTTTCGGCAAGTTTTTTTGCGGCGATATATCCTTCGCGCGCCGGTTCGCCGACCGGCACAATAACGTGGAAATCTATCCCCGAATCGCGGGTTTTGAAAAAGGCCTGAAGGACTGTGCTGCTATGGCTTATCGATGCAACCGTGGAGTTCTCGCGTATCAGGTTGGCGGCCAGTTGGGCGACCGAAGACGCCTCATCTTTGCGTTTCGCCCTGATCCCCTCTTCGAGAAGCAGAAGTTCCTCGCGTAAATTTGTATCGGGGAGTTTTTCGATTTCGTCGGCAAGCCGCTGGAGCGTGATCATTTCCGGCAGGTTTTGCCGGATCGAATCGACTAGAACACGAAGCAATTGGCGGAGTTTTTCGTTGCTTTCGGCCTCCTCGATAGCGACAACGATAACGTCCAAAGCTTTCGGCAGAAGCTCTTCTGAGCCGCTGGTCGTGTCGCCGATAAGTTTTGCCAGAAGCAGATCGAATTTCTCCATTGTCAGTTCTCCTTCGGTCTTGCGACGATCACAAAAATCGAGTTGCCCCTTTCGACCAGAGCGCCGGGGTCCGTCCCCTGACGATAGACCGTGTTCTCCGGGACGGACGGGATTTTCCGGTATTGGACGGCGAGAAAGAGTCCCTCCTGCCGGGCGAGTTCTTTGGCGTCCGCGAGAAGCTGCCCCATGAAATTCGGGACTTTCACGAGGCCGGTTTCGGAACCCATAGACACATATAGATCGACTTTCGAGCCGAGATAGAGCTCTTCGCCGGCGGGAGGCTCCGAATATAGGACTTTCTCCTTTTCGATACTGTCCGAGTGTTCGGGAATTATCTCGCCGGGATTTAGCCCCGCTTTTTCGATCAGCAGTTGCGCGGCGCGGAAATGAATTCCGGCGAGTTCCGGCACGGGGGCCGTCGCGGCGCTGAGTGAGACAACAACCGATATCCTTCGCCCTTTCTTGGCCGGAGAGCCAGGCTCGGGGCGTTGCGAGATAACATGACCCTCCGGGATCGAGTCGCTGTGCTCTTCCCTCATAATACGGAATTCGAATCCGCCGTCCCGCGCAATCTTTTCGGATTCTTCGAGAGAAACCCCGGTAACGTCCGGGATAGAAATCTTGCCGCCGGCGCGCGTGTAGGCCGGCATCAAAATCCTGTCGAAAATTGTGAAACCGACGAACAGCCCTGCGCATAGGATAAGGGCGTATATTACAACGTTCAACAGCTTTCTAATTGCGGGGCTCATTTAGTCCGGTCTTTCTGAAGAGGCATGTAATATGCAAATTAGCTTCTCTTC
>DAOWNU010000292.1 GCA_030642425.1 bacterium
AAAAAGCCTTCAAAGAATAAAAATAAAACGGAAAACGCATTAATAACCATTTTCTACAGGGAATCTAACGAATACTACTACCGATTAAATTAAACCCCGATGAGTTTTAGGACAGCCACGAGACCGTTGGAACAAGAAAAATCGGGGGGTGGATGGGAATTGATAATTGTTCATTGCTAATTGCTAATTTTGAATTGATTCTTTTTATCAAAGTCCTCCGCCTCGCTTTGGTGGCCTTCGATTTCCGCCAAGATCGGGCCTTTTGTCGCCGTTCAGCGAGGGCTGGCTTCGTTCCATATCCAGACGCGTTGTTTTGGAATGATATCCGGGCGGGCAATAATCGGTGGGCTGTGTTCCGGCAACAAAAACCTCGTGGATTATCTCTTTACAGCTATTGGTCGCAAGTTTGTGGCTCTCCTTGCAGACGTCGACAAAAACAATTTTTCCGCCGCCGGGGATTTCGAAATCCTCGACAGGCGTTCCGTCGAGTGAATACATCATGTATTGTGTCCAGATAGGCAGCGCCGCGCGCGAGCCGGTCATGTTGTCTCCGATAGGTGTGGAGTAATCGTCGTAACCGACCTGAACTCCGCAGCATAACTCCGGTGTGAAACCGATAAACCAGGCGTCGGAATAGTCGTTGGTCGTGCCGGTTTTCCCGCCCGCCGGTCTGTCGAAACCGTAAAGACGCGCGGCATATCCCGTGCCGTGGTCGATAACGGTCTGGAGCATGCTCGTCATAACGTAGGCCGTCGCCGGCGAAAGAACCTCTTTTTTAACCGGGGAATTTTCCTCGATAATTTTGCCGTCGCGGTCGATTATTTTCAGAACGGCCATCGGCTCGACCAGAACACCGAGGTTCGGGAAAACGCTGTAGGCCTTGACCATGTCGATCAATTTTGCATCGCTGGTGCCCATCGCGATAGAAAGATATGGCTCCAATTGCGTGGAAATGCCCATTTTTTTTGCATACCACACAACCCTCTTTGGCCCAACCGCATCGCAGAGCTTGACAGTGGCGACATTCCGGCTCGCTCGAAATGCCTCGCGAATAGTTATCGAGCCTTTGTATTCGTGGTCGTAATTCTGGGGGCGCCAGAGTTCGCCGTTGCCCATCGGATAGACCTTCGGCGTGTCGAGAAGCGTGTCCACGGGCGTCCATCCGTTGTCGATAGCGGCTGTATAGACAAAGGGTTTGAACGCGCTGCCGGCCTGTCTTCCACCTTGAACCGCACGATTATACTGGCTTTCGGTGAAATCCCTCCCGCCGATCATCGCGCGGATCTCGCCGGTTTCCGGAACCATGGACAGCAGCGCGCCCTGCAATTCTTTCCATTGGCGCACCGAATCGCCGGAGGCCGAGTCGAAAACCATCTCCGTGTAATCCGGATCGTCGTCCTTGTGTATCTTGCGCTGCCATCTCTCGAGCTTATCGATCTTAACATTGAAAAAGCTGTCCGCGAGCTGCTGATGTCTCCAGTCGAGAGTCGTATATACACTTATCCCACGTTCGTAGAGATAGCTGTCCCCGTAATTATATTCGACATATCGACGAATATATTCCACAAAATATGGGGCCTTCCAGGAGCGGGCCTCTTCCTCGACATTGACATAAAGGGGTTCTTCGACAAGGCTGTCCAGCTCCCCGCACGTTATCATGCCGTTGTCTTGCATCAACCCGAGAACGACATTCCGCCTGCCCATCAGCTTCTCGGAATTATTGATATACCGGCTCGGGGCCTGAAGCAATCCGGCGATAGTTGCGGCCTCGCGGACATCGAGAGAATCGGCGTTTTTCCCAAAAAAGAAGCGTCCCGCGGCCTCCACACCGTAACAACCCTTTCCGAGATATTGCTGGTTGACAAAAAGCTCCATTATCTCGTCTTTGGAATACGAGCGCTCCAGCTTGAGCGCGGTGAGGGCTTCTCTGATTTTTCTGGTAATCAGTTTTTCACGTGTCAGGAACAGCGACCGGGTCAATTGCTGCGTGATTGTCGAGCCGCCCTGGGCGCGTCTTCCCGCTCCGATATTCGCGATTAGCGCACGGAGGATCGCCCAGCTATCGACTCCCCAGTGATCGTAGAAGCGCTGGTCTTCCGTGGCGCGTATCGCATTTAAAACGTTCGGCGAGACCCGGTCTATCGATATCCAGATACGTTTCTCCCCGGCAAACTCGGCCAGCAATTCGCCATCGACGGAAAAAACTTTCGTGACCAGTGCGGGGGTATAATCTTCCAGAACGCGCGGATCCGGAAGTTGCGGGGAATACAGGACAAAGATTATGAAAAGCAGCAGCGCGGGGCCGATAATACCGATCGCGATGCCGGAGAAGGCCACTATCAAAGCCCTAAGAAGCGTTATTCCCTTTTTGGAATGCTCCTTAACTCGATAAACCTGTCTTCTAAATGCTCTTTCCATAATCAATTGAAATATAATCTATTATTCGCGGTAATTCAAGGAAAAGTTTTCTTTCTCGTTACTTCGCTCTGCGGTGTAACGTTTTAGGGACGCTTCGCGTCGATAGGAGTGGAATAGGAGAAATTAAATATCAAAATGTAAAATGCAAAATGACATATTAAAAATCAAAAAGTTTTTTTATCAGAGAACTCGAGGGGGGAAGGCATCTATTTGATTTTCGATTTGAGATCGCTGATTTTCTACAGAAAAAACTCAAATACACTGTCATTGCGAGGAGCGCATCGACGTGGCAATCTCCTCGAAATACAATGAGATTGCGACGCTCCCTATAGTCGCTTGCAATGACATATTTTATTATTATTCCCCTTCGTAAAGCATTTACTCGTTTATCAGCGATCTCGATTTGTAATTTTGATATTTGATATTTGATATTTCTTTTATAGTTCCACCGTTTTGCTGAGGAACGTAACGGGGCAACATTCCAAGTCGATAGGGAAGAAAGATAAAGCAGAGCGTCGTGGGGAAAACCCACAACTATCTTGACAAAACCGGAATAAGATCGTCTTTTTCTATTGTTTTTTGAATGAAAACCGGGTGGCGGAGGCTGAAAATGTCAGAAACCGAGTGATTTATGCGACCGAGACCCAAATTAACCCAAAAATACAGCAGTTTAACCTAACTGTGCGTCAATCTAACAGTTAGGCCGTTATGCCGACAGGTTAGGGACTTGACTGCGCGGGTTAGTTCGGTAGAAGTTTCAGTTAGGGACTTGACTGCGCGGGTTAGTTCGGTAGAAGTTTTAGTTAGGGACTTGACAGCGTGGGTTAGTCCGGTAGAAGTTTTAGTTAGGCCGCTATCCTAACTGGTTAGTCCGCTACACGAGCAGGTAAATTAGCCATTTCGCCGCGTAGTCCTACAAAAAAGGGTAATTCTCTTGTTCTTACGCTCCGTATCTATAGAGTGGGAATACGTGAATGTAGAATAAAGTCTAAGTGGAATAAACCACTTCCTTCTGAAGCCCTTTAAAGGGCTTTGTGGAACTGCATTTCAGGTTATAGGATAAAGAAACAAAGCGAAATTAGCAATGCAAAATGGTCCACAGCAGACAGGGGAAGGGATGGGGCATATAATTGCTAATTGAGATTGCTGAAAAAGGGTACAATTT
>DAOWNU010000473.1 GCA_030642425.1 bacterium
CCTGAGCCATCGTCAGAAGCGGGACAAACAGCAGAATTATGAATATCCTATATTTCATCTAAATCCCCATCGGGGTTTCGCGCTCCCTATCGAGGATTAATTAACATCGGCGCATTGCCATGCACCGGCGACATAAACGCATATCTTATAATCGTTTCCGGCTGAGGTGTCATCCCAGATAATCATATCGCCGTTGGCCGGTGTGAATGTCAATCCTATGGGCAAAACGCTCGCTCCGCTATATATCGGAAGATTATGAGCGTCTCCGGCGCTGACACGTCCGCCGGCATTAACATCGTTGGCGTCGATATCCCGGCCCGCCGCCGGCACCTGCTCTGACAATAAATCGAGGGCCTCGTCAACTTGATCCGGCGCGACCGTCCACGACCAATCGCCGCCCGCGTGTGTATATCCGGTATATTCCGCCTGATCGAGGAAAATAACGTTCGGCGCGGCGGAAACGGCAAAACCGTTGTTCGAGGGCGAATCGATAGAGAGAAGCGAGGTTAGTCCGAGACTGTAAGACGAGGCGTAACTGATGCAGTTCTCCACTATTCCGGCGGCCATAAGCCCGTTCAGATTAAAGGCTTGACCGGTTGAGTTGAACAGGCAGTTCACAACGCGGAAAAGGGCGCTATTACTAGTGGCCTCGATACCGCACTGGCAGCCGGTGAAAATACAGCCATAAAACGACGCCCCCGCAGAGGCGGCTATATCGACCGCAACATACGAAGCGTCCCCTTTGAACACGACCTGATCGAACGCGTTTGTTTGATCGCTGTCCACATAAACGGCGGTCGTGTCCATGATACAGTCCTGCAAGAAATTGGCGCCCGCGAGATGTATCTCGCCGCCGTTGAACTGGAGATTTCGGACAACGGAATAGGGGTTCATGTTCAATCGGGAGCCAAGATCGATAGAGGCGACATCGGGGCCGTCCCCGACCAGCGTTACGAGGGTTGGCAGCGTGAGAATTCCCGGCTCGTTATAATCTCCGGGCATAATCTTGACCACCCACCTCTCGTCTCCGGGCGGGATCGAGGCCAGTGCGTCGGCGATATTATCGAAATCCCCGCAAACCGGCGCGACCACGATATATCTCTCGAAATCGCAGGCTTCGCCGTTGCGCGCGTATTCGGCCGTGTCGGCGAAAAGCGAAGAGTCCGCTCTGAGTGAAAATCCGGCCGTGTCTGCCCAATTCGCCGAATCCGATTGGACGGCGAAGTTAGCGCTATCCGCCCAATGTGCGAAATCGACCGTATCGGGGACGACCACATTTCGCGCGTATTCCGCTGTATCCGCCCAGATAGTCGAGTCGGAACGACGGGCGAAATTGGCGGTGTCCGCATTAAAGGCGAATGCCACGGTGTCCGGAACGACGGCGTTGCGCGCATATTCGGCGGTATCCGCAAGAAGCGCCCACCAAGCGGTGTCCGCCCTGAAAGCGCTGTCCGAGAGAAACGCGAAAAGCGCGGTATCGCAAAGAACCGCAATAAACGCCGAGTCCGACCATTGCGACCGCCACG
>DAOWNU010000417.1 GCA_030642425.1 bacterium
AAGACAATATAAATAATATGAAACCATTTATCAAGACAAAAATCAGCAATCTCAAATGACATATTAAAAATAAAAAAGCCCTCATTAAAAAATCGGGACGATATCAGACGCGACGCGGAGCATAGGCACGAGAAAATGAAATAGGGGCGACCTTTCAGTCGCCCCTATTACCCCGGCGGGGTGGCGCGGGGCAATTTTGCATTGCTAATTGATAATTGCTAATTTTTCAATGAATCTTCCCTTTTTCCCCAATTCCCTCATCTTCCTCTGTGCCCTCTGTGGTTTCCCCCGGAGCGGCGTCTCATACCCAAAAAAATCGCGTGGAATAAAGATTTAAATTGCGTTATGAGAAATTCCGTGTATATTATTAGTGGGGTTAGTGACTTCAAATCGAAAAGAAAGGAATCCAAATGCGTAGAACTGTTAATATTCCTGCGTGCTGCCCCCATGAGGACTGCGGCAAATCCCTGTTGAACAACGAAGTTCAAGTTGGCCGAAGACCTTCCGTTCATCTTATTGTGGAAAAGGGGAAGAAACGCGGCGATATTTACCTGTCTTCCTGGTATGACGATTTCCGCTGTGTCGAGCCGGATGAATTGCATCTTCTTCCGGGGGATAAAGTGAAGTTCTATTGTCCGTATTGCGGCAAGGAACTGCCCTTTGTCGAGAAATGCGCATGCAAGGCCCCGATGGTCGCGCTCGGGATCGAGGGGAACGGCTCGGTTCGTATCTGCACGCGGATAGGATGCCATTATCATTCGCTCGAATTCGGCAACACGGCGGAATTGATCGCGTTTATGTCCAAAGTTAAAAAAGCAAAGAGTTAGTTCGAAAGCCGGATTCTGCTCTGCGGTCAATCCACCCATTGGGGGAAATAGAACTCTGTCGAAGGCGCCGCTTCGATGAGTTTTGTGGTCGCGCCAGTCGCCGGATCGCCAATCCAGAGTTCAAATTCACCCGCCATATTTTGCACACACATCGCGATCCACGAACCGTCGGGAGACCAGTCCAATCCAGGAATATCCCGACCTTCCGTAATAATATTTGTTGCGATACCGCCGTCGGTGGGGATCAGCCACAGGCGGCCCACTGTTGTGCGGTAGCCGTAGGCGACATGTGTTCCCGCGGGATCGTATCGCGGGCACGAGGTAATATAGGTTATTGGCAAAGTATCCGTGGGCGCGCTGGCCGCTCCGTCGAGATCGAAAAGAACCATTTTGGGGATCGTCCCGAATCGGCATGTCGATACGAATTGGTCGCCGTCGGGATTGACGTCGAAGCCCTCGAGTTTGACTCCTTCCAGAGAATAATAAAGGTGATCGGCGTTGACATACTGATCGAAAGTAATTCGCGGGTCGAGGGAATGGAGGTCGGCATAAACTGTCAGGAGGATGCCGCCGTCCGGGTTGGCCCGGATGTCGTAGATAGGCTCGATCGTGTCGGGGGTTATCATATTGGCCTCTTCGGAATCGAAGGGGCGAAACCATATATGGCTGTAATTGTATGCCGCGGTCGTGTGATACGCGATGCCGTAATCCAGCCAGACCATCGGCCCGAGGATAGTGTAATCGGAACCGTCCGTGCCGGGGATCGGCATGTCCCTGTCGTCGTCCGGCGTGATAATGCGCAGTTGTTCGCCGTCGGAATAGAGTATCCAGTCCTCTGCGACATGGACAGTGCAGACTTCGCTGTCGATCCCATCGGCTGTGGCATAGACCGTCGCCGTGCCGGGGCCGACCGGCGTCAATATTCCACTATTGACCGTGACAACACCGGCATCGGAGTTGTGCCATTGGAAATCCGCCGAGGCGTTTCCGCCGTGCGCCGTGGCGTGAATCGTCCGGGTTTGGGCGGTGGTTAACGCTATCCAGTCCGGCGATATACTCACCGAGTCCGGCGTTCCGCCATTATCGCTGCAGCTTGTGAAAAGCAGCATCGCCGGGATAATAAACAACATCGCAACTATCTTTTTCATTTCGTTCTCCAAGTTTTATCGTTCGAATAATTTAAAATTTCGGTAGCGTTGCAATAAATGCGTTTATTGAAACAACTCATTCCCTTTTACCTATTACTTTTTTGCCTTTTCCATTTTCCATTTTCCATTTTACTTTTTACTTTTTCCATTTTACATTTCCTATACTCTCGGCCCCTTTTTGGGGATTAGGTGAAGAATGTCTCTCGGGTCGGCTATCTTATGCCGGGCGCTGGATTTCGATACGAATCCGGGGTTCGGTCCCCACATGGCCGCGATAAAATCGACGCCCGCCGCACCCGCAGTACCCTCGTCCGCGAGAGAATCCCCGATAAAAACGGCCTCTTCCGGCTGTATGTTGAGTTCTTTTAAAGCTTCGATAGTCGGGTCGGGATTCGGTTTGTGCGCGGAAGTCGCCTCGAAACCGATTATCGTGTCGAAATAATCCAGCAGGTCGACAAGCCTTAGGCCCTGCTTTGCGAGCCACTCTGTTTTGCTCGT
>DAOWNU010000476.1 GCA_030642425.1 bacterium
CCGGAAATACTCAATACTGTTCTCATGAAGCCCTGCGAATCTGTTCAGATCGCGCTCGATATTACCCTGAAGAAAGTCGGGCCGGAGGCTAAAATATTGATTATAACCGACGGCAGCTTGACGGTGCCGGTTGTGGATTGAAATTTTTTGGAGGATATAATGAGGTCATACAGAAAAGAGCTTTGGTTCAACACCGCGACGCGCCGGAAACTGTTGAATATCACCCCGCAGGTGGAGCAATGCCTGCGAGATAGCGGCGTGAAAGAAGGGCTTTGCCTTGTAAATGCTATGCATATAACGGCGAGCGTTTTTATCAACGACGACGAGGCGGGGCTGCACGACGATTTCGAGCTCTGGCTCGAGAAACTCGCGCCCGAAAAACCTTACGATCAATATCGTCATAACGATTTCGAGGATAACGCGGACGCCCATCTGAAACGGACGATTATGGGCAGGGAGGTAGTGGTCGCGGTAACCGGCGGCGCACTCGATTTCGGCCCGTGGGAGCAAATATTCTACGGCGAATTCGACGGCAAACGCAAAAAGAGAGTGCTTGTCAAGATAATCGGAAGTTAAGATAATTCTATCTTATGTGTGATGAGGCTCTGTTGTCAGGAAATACATCGTGATATAAATTCCGCAGGGTCTTCGTCTTCACGGATACCGAGCCGCGTTATAGCGAAATCGTATTTAGTCGGATCTTCTGGCGAAAATCTGCGGAACCCTTCGGTCATCTCGAGCGCGGCGGCGAGATTCGCCGTTTTGCCCTTTATCAGGCCTATCGCCCGACCTATCCGGTGCATGTGAGTATCCAGCGGGACAATTAGCTTTGCGGGCGAGATCCCTTTCCATACGCCCGGGTCTATATCGTCGTTGCGAATCATCCATTTCAGATAGAGATTCATTCGCTTGCATGCGCTTCCGTTTTTCGGCGAGGGCAAAAGATATGAGCGGTTATTATCGAAACGGACAGCGAGCCGTCTTGTGAATTCGCTCAATGCAGGCAGGATGTTGTCGTCATTATGGGAAATATTTTCGACAAAGCAATCTCTGAGCGAGCCAAATTCTTCTATCGCCCTTTTTACCCCGATAAGCATTCGCCCTATATCATCTCCGGTCGTGAACCTGTGCTTAAAACCCGCGAATCGTTTCTCTATCTTTTCCTCGCGTGTTTCGATAAGTAACCGGTAAGGGGAAGCTCCCATTCTGTCCAGCACTTCGGAAACGCTTTTCAATATCTGCCGCACCCGACCGTAGGCCAAAGCTGACGCGATAAGACCGGCTATTTCTCTGTCTCTGACATCGTCGTAGCGATAAATAAACTCCAGCGGATCTGGGTGGAGAAATTCTTTTCGATTGTATTTCCGATAGAGGGCTTCGATCTTCTCTTTTGTAACACCTGATTTCATGTCTTTTGATATTGGAATATATTTCCGATGTTTTTCAAATTTATTTTTTGAACAATCATAAAAAGGCGGCGAAAGCATCATGGGGGGGGGGGGGGGGC
>DAOWNU010000216.1 GCA_030642425.1 bacterium
GACCAGCTTGTTACCGCCTACGCGATAACGGTGCACAAATCGCAGGGGAACGAGATGCCTTGTATCGTTATGCCGCTTTATTCGGAGCACTATTTGCTTCTCAGGCGAAGGCTGCTTTATACTGCGGTTACACGCGCGGAGCGGCTTTGTGTGCTCGTGTGCCAGCCCCGCGCGCTTGGGCTTGCGGTAAGCCGCCGCCTTGACGATGCCCGCCACACCGGCCTTTCGGAGCGGTTGAAGGCGCTCGCGGGACATCCCACCGGATTGCCCGGCCTCGGGTGAGAAATCCCGCCGCGATTTTTTGTTGACATATCTTTTTGTGTGTCTATAATCGTAGGTTGAATTTCTGTTTCGGCTCGAGGAGAAGCATTTGTCCCGAAGTATTATCATAATTGGTGGAGGCCCGGCGGGTTATGTCGCCGCGATAAGGGCGGCCCAGCTCGGCGGGAAGGTTACACTTGTCGAGGCCGAAGAACTCGGCGGAGTTTGCATGAACAGGGGATGTATCCCGACAAAAACATACTATCACTACGCCGAGATACTCCACGACCTGAAGAAGTGTTTCAAAGATAAAATATTTGCCGGGGAAATATCCCACGATTGGCTGCGGATAGTCCGCAAGAAGGATATGATCGTCAAGCGGTCGGTGATGGGCATCGGCTACCTTATGAAAAAGAACGAGATTCGCGTTGTGAAGGGGCGCGGAAAGTTAGTCGAGCCGGGGGCTGTGGAAGTTTCTGCGGGCGGTTCGGTCGAGATTGTGAAGGGCGATTTTATTCTGATAGCCACCGGCAGCAAGCCGCGCGAACTGCCGATTGCGGGCTGGGAAGGCTCCGGAATATGGTCGAGCACGGAGGCGCTATCTTCGCAGAAAATACCGGAAAGCCTTCTGATTGTCGGCGGCGGCGTGATAGGATGCGAGTTCGCACACATCTTCTCCACTTTTGGCAGCAAGGTTACGATAATCGAGCTTATGGAAACGATACTTCCCGGCGTCGATCCGGATATTGTGGAGGCCGTGACGAGGGCCTTGGCCGCAGAGGGGGTTTCGATCCGAACCGGCGTGGGAATAGACAGAATAGAGCGCACGGCGGAGGGAATCGTGGCGCACGCCGGTGGAGAGGTCTTTCAGGCCAAAGAGATTTTAAGCGCGGTCGGGCGCGATCCCACTCCGCCGGAGGGAGCCGAAAAGCTGGGGATAATGCTCGAACGCGGCGCGGTCGTTATCGACGACACACTTCGCGCATCTGAAAATATATGGGCCGCGGGCGACGTCTGCGGCGCGCCTTTTCTTGCCCACTGGGCAAGCGCGATGGGCGAAGCGGCAATCGAGGATATGTTCGGAATCGGCGCGCGGCTGAATCGCGAGGCCATTCCGGGGGCCTTTTTCACCGCCCTGGAAGTCGGCACGGTGGGCCTGACCGAGCCGGAAGCGCGCGATAAATACGGCGATATTTCGGTGGGCATGTTCCCCTATATGGCGAGCGGACGCGCGCGAACGGCCTCCGCCACGGATGGCTTTGCCAAAGTGATAACTATCGGCGGCGGAAGAATTGTTGGCATACATATTGCGGGCAGGGAAGGCTCTGAAATGCTTGCGGCGGCTGGATTTGCGGTCGTCCATGGCCGAACGATAGACGATTGGAAAAAGACTATTGTCGCCCATCCGACCTTTGGGGAGATATTGCGCGAAGCCGCGCTCGATACGGTCGGTGAGGCGTTGCATAAATGATATTCAAATTAATAAAAACAATGATAATTCAACTTTTTTCAGAAATTGCATTCTTACTTTAAAGGGAGTCTCATGAATAAGTTCACGCCATACATTTTTATTATCCTGTGCCTTGTCGCAGTTGCCTTTGCAGAGGGCGAAGCCAAGCCGGCCACCACAGAGACAGGCCCCTTCCCCGAGATAGTAATACCCGAACAGCGTTTCGATTTCGGGTTCTCGCCGGAGGGCTATTTTATGGTTCATTCATACGCGGTCAAGAACGAGGGCGAGGGCGAGTTGAGAATCCAGCGGATTCGCACGACCTGTGGTTGCACCAGTGCGCCGATGAAAAAAATGCAGTTGGAGCCGGGCGAGGAGACCGAGGTTACCGTCATTTTCAATAGTACCCGATATAAACATAATACGTCCAAAAGCGCGATAATCACGAGCAACGACCCCGTTAATCGCAGCCTTCGCGTTACATTTTCCGCCAATATGGATTCTACGGGATTTCTTTTCGATATCGAGCCGAGGGCGCTGAATATCCCGCGTGGAGAAGACCCGCCGGAGAAAATGAACTTCATTATAACCAACTCTACCGGCGAAAATATCGAGCTTAATATTGTCGATTATTCTGCCGACATCCTCGCGGAACCGGAACTCGACGATAAAAAAATAAAAAAAGGCGGCAGCGCCGAACTGAAACTTGCGCTCAATGACGATTTCGATCCGGCGGCGCATTATATTAAAAGTTCGGTCACGCTCGAAGCCACCGGAGCCGGCAAAAGCCCAATAAGATTCACAATTCCCGTAAAAGGCTCCGGCCCGCAATAATACGATATTCTACCCCGGAGGGGAAATACAGCATAATGCGAAACCTCGGTCTGGCGCTCGGGATCCTTCTTTGTCTTGCGGGCGTTCTCTATCCCGCCGGGCGTGTGGACGTCGTGTATTTCTATTCCATAAGCTGTGAACATTGTGCCGCTATCCTGGACGATTATTTTCCCCCCATACAAAAAAAATACTCCGGCAAGATGACCCTGCAGGTTCTCGAGATCGAGGACAATACGGATAATTACGATAAATTGATCGCGATGGAAATCGAATTTGGCGACGAGGGAAACGAACTGCCGATTGTTTTTGTCGGGGACAGCGTTTTCGGGGGCGAAGAGGTCGAGGTGCGTTTTTTGCCCTATCTAGAATTCCTAATCGGGAACAGTATCGATAAACCGGATAAGCCTTCCATTGCTAAAACCACAGAAAAGCCCACGACCGACCGTGCAGTGAGAACCCCTCGCCGCAAGAATCCTGTTTTCATGGCCTATTTCTGGGAGCCGGGATGCCAGCAATGTTCACGGATTACCTACGACCTCCAATTGCTCTCGAAACAGCATCCCACGCTGGAAATTCGAGACTATAATACTAAGGACAAGGAATCCAAATTGCTCGCGGAGGCCCTCGCCTATCGCCACGGAGTCCCGGAAGAATTGCACATGGCCACGCCATCGTTGTTTCTTGCCGATACGGTTTTTGTAACGAATCAGATAAGCTATCGGGCGATAGGCGAGGCGATCACGCGCCTGGAAACGGCAGAATGGGTCGAGACGACGTGGGTGGTCTCCGCCGAGGAGCTTCACGACGCCGACCGCCGTATCCGAAACCGTTTCAAGGGATTACAGCTTATGCCGGTTATTGCGGCGGGCCTTCTCGACGGCGTCAACCCATGCGCATTCGGAGCCTTGATATTCTTCGTTACGTTCCTCACGGTGGTCAACCGCAAGAAAAGGGAGATCGTGATGGTGGGGATTGCATTCACCCTGTCGGTTTTCCTGACCTATTATCTTATTGGGGCCGGTTTCCTAAAATTCCTGCAGCTTCTGCCCTTTATAAAGGTTATCGCTCACTGGGTTTATATCGCCACAGGTGTTTTCGCGGTGGCCCTCGGGATACTTTCTATCTCGGATTATTTCCGGAGCCGGAAAGGCGATTTCGCCGGGATGACCTTGCAGCTTCCGGACAGCCTGAAAAAACGAATTCACAAGGTGATAATCTCCGAGAACGAGCCGCGCGCCCGCAGAAATATCACGATGGCCGCTGTCTCGACCGGATTTCTCGTGAGCATCCTCGAGATGGCCTGCACCGGACAGGTCTATTTGCCGACGATAATCTATGTCATGGGCGCTCCCGGCCTGAAAGCAAAGGCCTATTTTTACCTTTTCATATATAATATCATGTTTATTTTACCGCTCGTTGTGGTGTTCGGAGTTGTCTATTTCGGCACCACCAGCGACCAGCTTACCGGCTTCCTCAAGAAGAACACGCCCACAATCAAAGTATTGACCGCAATTCTTTTCTTCACAATGGCCTATTTCCTCCTGCGAACGGTCATTTTCGGATAAATCGCCGCGCCCCGGTCGGCAATACCGTAGGTGAGATTGCCACGTCGCTATCGTTCCGTTCGGCTACGCTCACGGCAACGACTCGCAATGACAGTATATTTGTATTTTTTCATAGAAAATCAGCAATCTTTATTAGCCATTTTCTCTCTTTCGGATGATTTCTGTAGGGGCGGGTTTTACGCCCGCCCGCTCATTCGGGAGGGTCTCATACCAAATTCACATTGACAAATAACATATAATGATTATCTTCTTCGGTAAGTCAATTTCTAACCGAAGGAGAGTAAAATGGGCAGGAAAAGAGATGTATCGTTTGTTGATGAGTTTATCCTTAGACAAGCCGAAAC
>DAOWNU010000081.1 GCA_030642425.1 bacterium
AGTGTGGGACGGGTTTTGACATTTGAGCTTTGGATTTCATTTCGCCACCGGGTGTCCGGGGACATTTGAGCTTTGACATTTGGATTTTTTATTTAAATAACCCGGATTAACCAATTATTTACTCCATTAGACATTAGTCATTAAGCATTCATTAGGATTTCATTAATATCAAATGCCACTGACAACACTCATAAACTCGTTTTTAGAAAATTCCGTGCCCGATTTTCGGGAAGTCCTGATCTGGACGCCGGTTTTCCTTGTGTATGTTCTGTTTGCGGCTGCCGTTGCGGCGTGGCTGAAAGCGAAAAAAGGGATAAGAACGCCCTTCACAAGGAAGATATTTCACTTTCTAATATTCACCGCGGCGGGATCGATCCAGATGTTTTTAGGGCTGAGCGCCGTCGTTCTTTTCGGCGTAATCACCGGAATATGCGTCCTTTTCTCGGTAGCGAAGGGGCGCGGCTTCCCCTTCTACGAAGCGCTTGCCCGCCCCAAAGATGAACCTCACAGGTCGCTTTTTATTATAATTCCGTTTATTTGCACCGCTGTTGGCGGCGTTCTATCGAATATTTTCTTCCCCGCATACGCCGCTGTCGGGATTATGGTTACCGGCTGGGGCGACGCTGTCGCCGAACCTGTGGGCGCGGCCTTTGGAAAGCATAAATACCGCGTCCCTTCGATGGCCGGAGTTAAAGCGGAGCGCAGTATCGAGGGGTCGTTATCGGTTTTTGTCGTGGGGACTGTCGCTGCAACACTGTGTCTTCTGTCGATGGGTTACGTGCCGATACAGGCGATCTATTTCGGCGCGATAATTGCGCTGGCGGGCACACTTGTCGAGGCGGTCAGCACACACGGCCTCGACAATCTAACGATCCAGATAGCCGCCTCTGGGATCGCATATATGCTACTCGCCCAATAATTCCAGTTAATTCTTTTTGTGAAGTTATAAATAAAAATAGCATTTGATTTTAATATTTTTTCATCCTGTTTTAAATTAAAACCCTCCTCAACATTCAGCTCGCGCAAACCTTTAATGAATATTGAAGGTGATAATAATACATTCCGAAATTGAATAAAACTCTCTTTTACTTACCCTTTATATGGAGGAAAGTGCATGTTAGTATCTGACAAAAAGATAGGGAGAAAAAGCTCAGGATTTTCCTTAATGGAGATTGTGATTGTTGTCTCTATTATGGGCATTCTCGCGACAATCAGTGTCCTCGGATTCCGAAAGGCTATCAACCATCAGAAGCTGAAAGGGGAAGCGGGAAAGCTCCTGTCGGTAACAAAGTATATGACCGACGAGGCCCGTGTGAGTAAAAACCAGATATCGATACTCGTCGATTTCAATAACGAACATATCCTGGCCTGGATCGATAAGAACGAGAACGATGTCTTCGATAACGGGGAGATAAAGATCGACGAGATGGTTTTCCCGTCCGGAATCGACCTTTTTACCGGCAGGTTCGGGGGCGTAGTAAAAAAGAAGGACACAAAAATCTTCAAGGTTTTCGACGACGGTTCTCCCGACGAAGATGTTATCATAACAATCAGATCCGAGCATACAAATGAACAAAGGGCAATAATAATAAAAGCTCTGAGTGGATGGGTGGAGCCTTTAAACATAATACCCTCAGAATTGAAGACCAATTAATTCTGAAGTAGTAAAATGAACGATTGTGAGAAAAGAAAGCGGAATAGCTCCGGTATCAGTATGATCGAGGTAATCATCGCCCTCGTTATCGCCTCGATAGTTACTTCATTTATAGCGATGGGCGTTATTGGAACCTCGAGGATAAATTCCAATAGCCGGGATATGCGTAACGCCGCCACTTTTGCCGAGGAGAAGATCGAAGACCTGCGGCGGCTTAGTTTCGGCTCTATCGATTCGGGATCTGACGAAATCGACGGTTTCAGGCGCGTGTGGGATGTTACTGAGATATCGACACAACCAAGAATAAAGACCATCGAGATGAAGATCTCCTGGGAGGATTCGAAGGACAGAACTCACATAGTTACATACAATACAACGTTTTATAAAAATGCTTACCCCTATAAATAAACAATCCGGTTTTACACTTGTGGAACTGCTTATCGCCGCATTCCTCGGCGTTATTATTGTCGGTTCTCTTATCTATCTTATAACCAATCAACGAAGACACTTCATCGCCCAGCAGGCTCGGGCCGAATCGCAGGAATCAGCCGCAAGACTGCACGGCGAGCTTCTGGACAGGATACGCATGGCGGGATATATGATCCCCCGCGATCTCCCACCGGTCGTTCCCTACTATGTTTCGGACGGCCCCGATTCGATAAAGCTCACGGCGAATTACGATAACTTCGTTGACAAGAGCTTTTTTGCTTTAAGCGGCAGCACGACTACCGTGGTGACCAAGTTCGACGACAGGTTTCGTTATCGTCCCGGAATAAGTTTAATGGTTCGGAAACCCGGCAACGAACCTATAGTAACTTCTTGGAGCCCCGTCGATACGGCAATTGTATTTAGCTTATCTGGGAATAAATACATCTGGTTCAAGTTAGCACATTCGCTGGGGAAAAACTTTCCCGTTGGAAGCCGTGTTAATACTTTCAACAGTTATGTCTATAAGGTTGTTAGCGATACCACCGGGATATACTCATGCATCTTCAGAGTCAACAACGAAAACAAAGAATATGTTCTTGTGAACGGGATCGAGGATATTCGATTAACCTACGAGACGAAAAGCGATACGGTGGATAGGAACACCCTGCCGTCCGATTCACTCCGGGAAATATACATCGTGAATCTGGAGATATCAGCCCGTTCGCTCACACCGGATTATCATTATACACATCCCGATAAAGGCGATAATTACAGGCGTGAAAAGCTCGAGTCTCATGTTGTGGTTATGAATATGGTAATCAAAGAACGTTAGGAGAATAATGCCATCCAGCGTTAATAATATTTTAGGAATTGTGTTGATCGCGATTCTTTTGGTTATAGTAATATACATTTTTGCCTGTGGGAAAGTGGAAACAAGCGACACCGACAAAATACAATATCATTCGGTTAACGATGATATACCGGAACAAATTGAATCGGAATTCGAGGACCTGCCAGAAGAGATTCAAAGAACAATTCCAACGCGTATCGAGATGCCCCACGAAGAAAGACAGGCCAAAATAGCTCCTCGAAAGCTTGCGAATCAGCATTCTGAAGCTGTCAAAATCTCGCGGGAGAAGGCTCTGGCCGTGAGAGAGGGCGATTTCGAAGGTCAGGACAGTTCGCTTATTGCGGAGATAGACAGAATAAGGGCTTTCAGGCAGAGCAAAGAACAGGAAACGGAAGAAAGATAATGATTAGAAGAATTTCCAATATTACCGTTCGCAATATCGCCCGCGATAAATACAGAAATTCGCGCGGCAGCGTGATGTTCATTGTAATTATGATCCTTATTGTGGCCTCTTTATTGGGCCTTCTGATGTTGACGATAAGTCATTATAACAGCAAGCTTTCCGGGAACGAGGTGCGAAGAAAAAAGGCCTTTTATATTGCAGAATCGGGAGCGATGGAGGCCATCGACTGACTCAACGACAATGCCAATCTTCACGGCCTTATTTTTGTCGAACATACTGTCGCGGGCGGTTCGTTCACGGTCGAGATACTCGACTCGACAGATATGTCCTGGATCGATCCCGAAGACAGGATAATACGCTCTATCGGCAAATCGCGCAATGCGGTAAGAAGATTGGAATATCGTGTTACGCCAAGCCGACTTGGGTATGGCGATATCCCCGGCCCGTTGTATATCGAAAGCCCCGATCCGCATTTTGCCGGAAACACATTCACCGTTCAAGGCCCGGATCATCATTTCGGGATGCAGGATTACTATATCCCGGACCCTCCCGGCGATCATCGCGCGGCGGTTGCAACTATTCACGATTCGGTAAGTATCACGACCGCTATCGGTAACCGCGACGACCAATTGTTCACGCTGCATGATGATTCGGTGCTCTATTCTCCTTCTATATGTCCCGATCACGATACGCTCGACCTCGAGGCTCTTGCCGATATATATGCCGGCCCGAACGGCGAATACGCGGATACATTCGACTGGTGTTACGGCCAGTATCCGAACAATTATAAGGTCTGTTATTATCCGGGGGATATGATTGTTGCTGGCAGCGGGCATAGCGGTGGCGGCGGCAGTCAGGTGCCCTGCCAAAATTGTGGCGGCACAGGCACAATCGTGTGTTATGGTTGCGACGGTTCCGGCTACGAATGGTTACAGCCCGGAACGGTTTGTCCCGATTGCGGCGGCGACGGCGTAATCGGATGCACAACATGCGACAGCGTTGGTTATTTTATATGTCCGGATTGCGGCGGCACCGGCGGAGCGGCCACAGCCTGCGACAGTTGCGATGGAACCGGTATATACGGCTGTATCGAGTGTTATGGAACGGGCGATTGTCCGATTTGTGGCGGAACAGGTATTTATAGACAAAACAAGAAACATTACTGGTCCTGTTATAGATGTGGTGATGGCCAGATGGACGGTGTTATCGGCGATGGTATTTGCCCGCATTGTAACGGTACCGGAGGGATCGGATGCCCGTTTTGCGACAGCACCGGTGTCGATCCATCATCCGGATGTGAGACATGCGACGGAACAGGTGTGATAACTTGTACCGACTGTGGAGGAGATGGCTACCTTGTTTGCCCTACTTGTGGTGGCACAGGAGGAATCGGCGGTGTGTCGCGTACCTGCGCAGTATGTGGCGGCGATGGATGGAAAACATGTCCATATTGCAAGGGTCTCGGGACACTTCCCAAAGGCAGCAGCGGAGCCGGTCCGGCAGGAACAGTCGGCGCCGGAGTGCTCGTTGTCCGGGGGGATATGAAAATATCGGGTCAGTTCGAATGGACCGGATTGATTATCTGTCTCGGCGAGGTGAATGTCGAAATGACAGGCGGCGGTCAGGGAATTCATATCTGGGGCTCGCTGCTGTGCCGTTCGGTGGATTTCAAGATTGCAGGTAACGCCGATTTATGTTGGTGTTCCGCCGCTCTGAAAAATATCGAGCCACGAAGCGCCGGATTTCAGATTGCATCCGTGATCGAGTATTGAGTTCACTTATCCAGTGAAGTGATCCCTTCCTTAATTGCATATTTAACCAAATTCGCGATACTTTTCACGCCGACCTTCTTCATAATATTATGCCTGTGTGTATCGATTGTTTTTATACTGACATTTAATTTAAAGGCTATTTCTTTTGTGCTGTGTCCCTCCGCAATAAGCTGAAGAATCTCTCTTTCGCGATTGGAGAGTGTCTCGAATACCGAATTCTCCACCGAGCTTCCCCGACGAATATACTGCAGAACAATCGTGTCTGAAATTAGCGGACTCAAGTAGTTTTTCCCGTCGAGAACCGATTTTATTGCGGATTCGATCTCCTCGAAGGCGCTGTCTTTGAGGATATAGCCGGAAGCGCCCGCCTTCAGAATCTCGATAACATACTTGCCGTCGCCGTGCATCGAAAGAGCCAGAACTTGGACTTTTTCATTTCCCTTTTTAATCTTTTTCGTGGCTTCGATACCGTTCATGTCCGGCATCGCCACGTCAATAATAACGATATCCGGCCCGGTTTGCTTCACAACTTTAAGCGCCTGCCGTCCGTTTTCGGCCTCGCCAACAACATTCATACCCTTCTGTTGTTTAATGAGAGATATCAGTCCCTCGCGAAAAAGCTTGTGATCATCGACTACTACAATTCTTGTCGTCATTATCACTCCTTGTTATATTTGGTGTTTATCACCGGTGCGGTCAGTGTTATTTCCGTCCCGGTTTTCGGGCCGGATTCAATTTTCATACTACCGCCAAAATGCTCGATCCTTTCTTTGATACTCGATAGCCCAAAGCCGGAGAGGTCGCTTCTAACGCCAAGCGCTTCGTCCACGTCGAACCCGACACCGTCGTCTTTCACGACAACCACGATGTTATCCCCATCCTTGTAAGAACGCACTTCGACGAAGGTTGCTCCGGCATATTTGGAGATATTGGCCAAAAGTTCCCTTACCGATTGGAACAGAATCGCATTTACCTCGCTGCGCACCTTCTTTTCTTCGCCGTCGTCGGAAAAATTGCAATAATATCCGTAATTGTTCCTCGCCAATATGCAAAGCGATTCTATCAATTCGGAGGGTGCAATTTCGTTCAAAAACGGCGTGCTTATCTCAAAAATCAAAGACCGTGTGTATTTGATCGACTCATCGATGAACGACTTTATCTCGTCGATCTCGGCCATATTCTCTTCGGATTCGATAGACTGTTTCAGCATTCCGAGCTTCAGCTTCGCCAGAGATAGTAACTGGCCGATATTATCGTGCAGATCCGAGGCTATTCTCTGTCTCTCCCGTTCCTCCGCCATCGATAAACGGGACCAAAGGGAATGTTTCTGCCGAAGGCACGTTTGCAGCTCGTCTTCGATTTCGATTTGAGCGGTTGTATCGAAACCGTATCCGATTATACCCTCTATCGCCTCGTTCTCATTATATACAAAGGCGGAATTCCAGATGAAAGTTCTTCGCATATCGCTCTCGATATCGAGAACACTCTTGAATTCCCGTTCAAGTTTTTTTTCGGAAATGAATTTGCTGAAATGAACTGCCAATTCGCCCAAGGCTTTTCCGCCAATACTGCCGGGTTCTTTCCCCACTATCGTATCGGACGAACCGAATCCAAAAATCCTGCGGGCGGCATCGTTGAATAATGTAATTTTGCCGCTTATGTCGATACCGATTACAACAACAGGAGCCTTTTGAATTGCAATTTCAAATTTGCTCTTGCATTTTGGCATATCGGCTCATGACTCCCGGAGAACAAAATAAAGCTCGATTTATAGCGAATGAGTTATAGTGAAGCCCCCGCAAATTCCGGAATCTATTATTGGGAGCTTTTTTCAATTAAATAGTCGTTAATTCCTTTAATTCGCAAAACCGGTTCCGTTAATCCATCACGAACCCGTTCGGCGGCGGCGGTTTTGGCATTGTCGAACGCCGGACAGCATATATCGAGAAATGGTTTATCGCGAATTGGGCGCGTATCCTCTCGCGATTTGTCAACTCACTGTTAACCTCGACAACCCAGGAAGTGTCCTCGTCCTCGAACCAATATAGCAGATCGAGTTCATCCGGAGCCTCGTCGAATAGAAGGGTATGATCCCAGTAAAAATAAGTTTCGTCGAGAAATATCGTTCCATTGGGCATAAACTCGACACCGCCGATAATTGTGCCGTCGCTGAGATAATAGACCTGTTCCACGATTGAAAAGGTGACGCCGGTATCGGGCACAACCGACTCGTGGATGTAATAAATATGGTTCCCGGTTATCCCTTCGAGAGGGACAACAATAAATCCCGGAACCAAATTCGTGGGCGGCCAGTGGTTATCGTTTGGGAACGGCGGTTCGATACAGACTCCTTCTCGATACCCGGTTTCGGAATCGACACGAAGTTTTTCGAGATAATGCTGTGGAATATCGACAGCGTATTCGAACTCCTCGTAATCGACGAGATACGGATCGTCGCCGGTATTGTTGTTTAGAGAATCGACCGTATTCGAGGAACACGCGAGAAAAAGAATTGAACTCAATAGAACAATCGATAATATCCCTTTTAATGTCATCACAACCCCTTATTAAGTTGTTATTGGTTTGCCGAATTGCCGGTGCAAATCAGCGCTCCTAATTTATCTTCTCCAGA
>DAOWNU010000291.1 GCA_030642425.1 bacterium
TCATTTGAGACCCACTTATTGCAACGCACCCAAAATAAACAAAT
The DNA here is from genome assembly GCA_030642425.1 of bacterium. Taxonomy (GTDB): domain Bacteria; phylum UBP14; class UBA6098; order UBA6098; family UBA6098; genus DAOWNU01. The sequence continues at coordinate 45 of DAOWNU010000291.1, forward strand.
CTGGCCGTTGCGAAGAAACGGCCCCGCGAAGGCCCATGTAGATTTATCTATTATCGGAAATTGGGTGGCCGAAGCGCCTCATCCGTCGGCATTGCCGACCTTTAGATTGTGCTTGATTTTTTCCGGGAACGCGATTATTATATTGTTTGTTTTATCAACCTCGACGAAAAGGCTTATGAAAAAACTAATAATACTGATTCTCGCGTTTATCCCGCTGGCGTTCGCGCAAGGCGAGCGGGACAGCACGGCGGAGCAGTTTCTCGATTGCGTTCGAATGCACTCGTTCAACATGTCGCCCATACAATCGGTCTATGGCGATTTCGTTCATATTTCCGGGGCGGACACATCTTCGGGAAAATATTTTCTGCTTCCGCCGGGCGGCATTTTTTTCACGGTAGAGGACACGGTGGAGTTCGTGAAAATGGAGCGCCTTCGCGACCCGTGGTTCCATATAATTCTTGAACGAAGCCCCTTTGCGCGCGACGGCCTGTATCGAATAGAACATATCGGGGATTCTCTCGCTTTCGTTCTTTTCGATTATTTGTCGGGCGATATCGAACAGCCGAATGTCCGGATCGCCTACGACAGAAACCTGTGCGAGCCTTTCTCTATGGAGTTCTACTGGCCGGACTCGGTGGGGCATGCCTTCCCCGGCGTGGACAGAATTTATTACGAATTCGAGGTTACCGGGTCGATGATGCTCGCGCCCTCATGCAGAACATATTTCAACTCTCGCGGCGAGGTTATCGAGAAATTGATTTTTTCGACAATAGTTTCGCCGCCACAAACTCCCGAAAACGATATTATAATTCAATTCCTTATGGGAAAATGCACAATAGAAAATAAGGACGGCTGATATGGATCTGGTTTTCTTAGGATCGATAATAGAACTCGGTGTTCTCGCCCTTTGTTTTGGGGCTTTTCTGGGCTTTGCCGCAAAAAAATTCCACGTCGAAGTCGATCCGCGTGTGGAACAGATCGACGAAATTCTTCCCGGCGCCAACTGCGGGGCCTGCGGTTTTCCCGGATGCGCGGGATTCGCGCAGGCGGTAGTCGATGGCGATGCACCTGTCAACGGCTGTATCCCCGGCGGCGACAGCGTTACCGAGGCGATAGCTTCGATATTGGGCAAATCCGCCGAGGTCTCGACACCGATGATCGCGGCGCTCAAATGCCGCGGCGGCAAAGAACGCGCGCACGATGCGTTCGTTTATGAAGGCGTCGAGAATTGCATCTCGGCGGCGCTTATTATGGACGGCCCAAAGGCCTGTCCAAACGCCTGTATCGGGCTGGGTTCCTGTATCGAGGCTTGCGCCTTCGACGCCATTTCTATGGACGATAACGACCTGCCCGTTATTGACAGGGAGAAATGCACCGGTTGTGGCGCTTGTGTTGTTATCTGCCCGAAAGACGTTTTGGAGATGATGCCCGCCGACAGCGATGTCTGGATCGCTTGCAACAATGTCTATTCGGGCAAGCTTGTGAAGAGTGTTTGCGAGACGGGCTGTATCGGCTGTCGGCTTTGTGTCCGCGAATGCCCGAAAGACGCGATCACTTTCGAGAACAATCTCGCCCATATCGATTATGAGAAATGCACGAATTGCCAGATCTGCGTGGTAGTTTGCCCCACCGGAACGATACACACCAAGAGAACGGGCGAAATATTGAACGACGCCCCAAAAATCCGCGCGGCTATTGAAAAGAAGAAGGCCAGAGAGAAGGAGAAGAGGGAAAAGCTCAAAGCTCAAAATCCAAATGTCAAATGAAGCTCAAATGACAAAACACTCACACTCCCATAGTACTAGTTATGTCATTCCGGACTCGATCCGGAATCCAGAGGGCGGGACGGCAGGGCCATTGTGCATTGCTAATTGCTAATTGATCATTTTGTATTGAAAATCCCCGACAACCGGTCCGCGAAATTTCCCCAAATCATCCTTTGTCCCTACTCCCACTCGATTGTCGCGGGCGGCTTGCTCGATATATCGTAGCAGACGCGGTTCACGCCCTTGACTTCGTTGATTATTCGCGAACTGCATCTCGCGAGAAGATTGTCCGGAAGACGCGACCAATCCGCGGTCATGCCATCGACACTATCGACCGCTCGAAGCGCGAGAACGTGTTCGTAGGTGCGCTCGTCGCCCATCACGCCAACGGATTTTACGGGCAGCAGCACCGCGAAGGCCTGCCAGACATTGTCATACTGTCCGAAATTGTGCAATTCTTCGATAAAAATATTGTCGGCCCGACGCAAAATCTCCAGCCTTTCGGGAGTAATTGCGCCAAGAACTCTTACCGCAAGCCCCGGCCCCGGAAATGGATGGCGCCATAACATTTTTCTCGGCAGTCCCAATTTTGCGCCGAGCTTGCGAACTTCGTCCTTGAAAAGCTTTCGTAGTGGTTCGATAAGTTCGAGACCGAGTTTATCGGGAAGCCCACCCACATTGTGGTGCGATTTGATTACTGCGCTCGGCCCTTTTGTGCTCACCGATTCGATAACATCTGGGTATAATGTCCCTTGTGCCAAGTAATTAATATTGTTTATATGAGAAACAGATTCAAGAAACACGTCTATAAATGTGCCGCCAATAATCTTACGCTTTTTCTCCGGGTCTTCAACGCCGGACAAATTGCGCAGAAAAGTTTCGGTGGCGTCGATATAGATAAGCTCCCTACCAAAATGTCTTTTGAAATCGGAACAGACCTGCACGGCCTCCCCTAGGCGCAAAAGGCCGTTGTTGACAAAGACCGGATAAAACCTGTCGCCTATCGCACGGTCGAGAAGCGCCGCGACCACCGCGCTGTCCACGCCGCCCGAAAGTCCGAGAACGACGTTTTCGTCGCTCCCGACCCTTTCGCGGACAATTTCAATCTGCGTTTCGATGAACGACGACATCGTCCAATCGCCGCGCGCGCCGCAGATAGTATAAAGAAAATTTCGTATTATATCCGTGCCTCGTTCCGTGTGGTGGACTTCGGGGTGAAATTGCAGGGCGTAAATGCCCCTTTCGATATTTTGGAATGCCGCAATCGGCAGGGTCTCGGTCGATGCGCAGGCTCTAAAATTTTCGGGAAGATTTATTACGTGGTCGCCGTGGCTCATCCAGACTATCGATTCGCGCTCGACGCCGGAAAAGAGCGGCTCCGAAATATCTATCCTTATCGCGGCCCGGCCGTATTCGCGGGAACTGCTGGCCGACAGGCCGCCGCCGAGCATAAGCGCAAGAACCTGCATGCCGTAGCAGATACCGATTACCGGCACCCCGAGTTCGAGAATTCCGCTATATGGGCGCGGACTGTCCTTTTCGAGGGCGCTCGCGGGGCCGCCGGAGAGAATTATGCCGATTAGATTTTCGTCCGCGAAAGATTTCGGATCCGTATCGAATGGAACAATCTCGCTGAAAACGCCCTGTTCGCGGACTTTGCGCGCGATAAGCTGTGTATATTGCGAGCCGAAATCGAGAATAATTACTTTTTGATGTGCCATTTTTTTCTCTTTGATAAAACCCAAGCCGGGATTGCTGATTTTTGCCGAAAAA
>DAOWNU010000299.1 GCA_030642425.1 bacterium
AAGGACACCGGAATCGAGTGGATCGCCACCGACGAGGCGATTCTTCATAAATCCCTGCAGTTCGGCACCGGCGGCGAGCCGGGGCGATTCTCCACCGCCACGCTCTATAAGCCCTATCGACTTATCCGAAAGGGCAAGAGAACCGCCATATTTTTCCGCGACCACAGGCTTTCCGACCGGATTGGGTTCGATTATTCATCGAGGCCGCCGGACGACGCTATCACGGAATTTGTGGGGCATCTGGGTCGAATCCGGGACGGGCTTCCCGACGACGCACAATATGTTGTTCCGGTGATACTCGACGGCGAAAACGCGTGGGAGTTTTTCCCGAAAAACGGAAGTGAATTTCTCACCGGACTGTATTCCGCGCTGATGAAAGCGGAGTTTATCGAGCCGACGACGCCGGGAGAATATATCGAGAAATACCCAAAAATTACAATACTCGAGCGGCTCGCCTCCGGAAGCTGGATAAACGGGAATTTTAGCACGTGGATAGGCGCCCCGGAAAAGAACCGGGCCTGGGAAGAATTGATAAGGGCGCATAACGCCTACTCTGGAACGGTCAGCCTTCTCGACGATAAGGCAGTAAAGGCCGCCTACGAACAGCTTATGGTCGCCGAAGGCTCGGACTGGTTCTGGTGGTTCGGCGACAGCAATTTCACGACGGATATCGAGGAATTCGACATGCTCTTTCGGCTGAGGCTCAAGGCCGTTTATAAGAATCTCGATCTGCCCGCACCGGAAACACTGGACGAACCGATTTATTCGGACAACCCCATACGCGAGCCCCTAAGACCGCCGCTGGAACTGTTCACCCCCTGTCTCGACGGCCGCAGCACGGACTACTATGAATGGGCGGTGGCGGGTCTATACGAACCGTCCGGTTTTCTTGGCGCGATGCACGGCCGTTCCGAGAACAGAGAGGTGCAAAGGCTCTATTTCGGTTTCGACACGAAAAATTTATATATTCGTATCGACACAAAACGCCCTTCGAGGAATATCCTCGCAAAGAATGAATCGATCGCTGTCGAATTCCACGGCAAAAGGCGTTTCAGGTATGTGCTGACCCCCGGAATCGAGGGGCCGATCGCGCTTTTTCAGGAATATCACGAGGAGCTTTGCGACTGGCAGAATATTCAAAGCGGCGCGAGATTTGCCGACGACGATGTTGTCGAAATGGCAATTCCGTTCAAATCGCTGGGCGCAAAGGCCGGCGCAAAGAGAGAGTTCTTCGCATACATTTTCAGCGGGAACAAGTTGATAGAGCGTTTCCCTTCGTGCGGATATCTGATCACCGATATTCCCGGCGACGATTTCGATCTAATACAGTGGACAGTATGACTTAAATGTAATATCCGGATTTTGGGTTGAGAACAATCCGGTTTGATGCCGAAACGTTAAGCCCTTTAAAGGGCTTCGTTTTGAAGCGGTTTAAACCGCTTAGGCCTCTCACCCGATCGATGAAGGCTATTCTAAATATAAGATCGATATGGGCAGTGCATTATGAAGAATGAGACATAGTTGGCGCAAAATTGGGGGATTTAAACATACCGAGAATAGAGGAAATAGGAGAAGTTATCGACACAGGCCCCGGCGGAACGAGGGTGCGGATATTGACGTCGGAGGGCTGCAAGAGCTGCTCGATGCGCGAGGGCTGCCAACTGGCGACCAGCGGCAAATGGGAGATGTCCGCGGCCAATCCGGTCGGCGCTTCTGTCGGCGATAGGGTCCGGCTCGAACTTGCGAAGGGCGCATATTTGAGCGCCGGTTTTGTGATATTTATCCTTCCTCTGCTTCTTATGATAGCTTTCTATTTTGCGGCGGAAACCCTTATAGGCGGCGTGTTTGCGGTAATCGCGGCATTCATCGGGCTTACGGCTGGCATAGCTATTGCGTATGTTATCGGTCGTGGGAAGAGCGCCGATCACTTTCGTTATAATATTGTTGAAATCGTTTCGAAGAACCTCGACGCCCGACAACTTTAACTGGAGAAACCTTCATTATCCCTATGCGAAAACAGAAATTCAGATTGTTCTTGACCGGGAGTGAAATGGGGATTACATTATCTTAATAGTTTCGCCGCAGCCACGAGGATATAGATGAAGCACGCATTACGAAGATTTTTCGAAATAATATTAGCAATTATTCTTCTAACGCTATCTCTGCCGGTGTTTCTGGTTACGATTGTTATCGTCCTCGTCGATTCGCCCGGCTCGATCCTTCTCAAACAAAAAAGAGTGGGCAACGGCGGCAAACACTTCAGGCTATACAAACTCCGCACGATGAAAAGGGGCGCTAACGGCAACTGGCCCATGCACACACAGGTCAACGACCCGCGATTCTCGCCGGTGTGCAGGCTTATCCGCTCCACGTGTATCGACGAAATACCCCAATTCTGGAATATTATCAAGGGCGATATGACCTTTATCGGCCCGCGCCCCGAACGCCCGCCTATTGTGGAGGCTTATAACGAGCGCCAGAGAGATATTTTGAAATTCACGCCGGGCCTTTTCGGAATAAGCCAGCTTGTTTTTCGCGAAGGCGTGGTCGTATCCGAGAAGATCGATGTCGAATTGCGCTATTATGAAAACCGAACGATCTGGAGCGATATAAAAGTTCTTCTCTATACGCCGCTTGTGCTGCTCTCTCATATTTCCGGCAAGATCAATCCGGGCAAGGAAGCAACCAATCACAAACACGCCTGGCTCGAACGCGCAATTCTTGGCCAAAAAGCGGTTTCCTGAGCGGAGAACCGGCATAAACACTATCGACAAAAGGGTTATCTCAACCCTTTTTACTTTACTATGTTTGGAACTGAAACAATCGATCTGTTTTTCGGATACTCGCCGGCGTTCTGGGGAGTCGCGGCAGTAATTGCGGCGGCCTTCACATTGCTCGCCTATCGAATTACAAACCCACCGATTTCCGGGGCAAAAAGATTTTTTTTAATCCTATTTCGATTTATCGCCTTTTTTGTTTTGATATCAATGATCATGGAGCCGCTTCTTGCGTGGGCGAAGGCCGGGGAAGTTCAGCCCCGACTGGCTATACTTTGGGACAATTCTTCGAGCCTGTCGCTTGTCGATAGATCGGGGGACAGAAAAATCGCCGTGCGCGAGATTTTGGATTCCCAAACTATCAAAGATATTCGCCGCGAGTTTCCCACCGACGATTTCGCGTTTTCCGATTCACTTTATCCGCTCGCGGAAAAACTCACATTCGACGGCGAAGTTACCGCGATTGGCCGGGCGATACTCCAGCTTAGAAAGCGATATTCCACGGGGGATCCTTTAGGCGCGGCGATAATTATCACCGACGGGGAAGCCAACTACGGCGAAGACCCGCTCGGCGCCGCATATCGGGCGGAATTCCCGATCCACACGATTGGAATTGGCGATCCGACGCCGCCGGGAGACGTTATTCTGCGGCAGATAACCGCGCAAAAGGTGGCCTACGTCGGTCAGGATTTCCCGATAATCGCGGGGATCAGCGCCTACGGTTTCGGCGGCAA
>DAOWNU010000174.1 GCA_030642425.1 bacterium
GACTAAAAATGAAAATAAATAAACTTTTTATAAATATCAAGCGAATTATTTAGAATATCAATTAACTAAAATTAGAATATATCTAACTACAGATAGAGTATAATCAAAAATATATGAAAAGTAAGAAAATAATATAATTTATAATCGACTAATAATAGGTATCATCCAACTATGAAACGATATTAACGGAAATTACAGGGAAAATGGCGGGATTTTTGGGAAATTGGATTGAGGAATGGGCGATTTGTCGTCCGGTTACACATGGTTTTCACGACGGGCGGGTCTCGGACCCGCCCCTACGACTCGCCGAGCCTGTCGAAGGGCGTTTCGATACGGGCTAAAGCCCTACTCAACGACCGGATCGGTGGCTGAGTAGAGGCGAAGCCTCGTATCGAAGCCCGACCGCGCAACATAATTAAAAGGTCGAGCGTCTCGCTCGACGGGGGAAGTATCGAGGTTTTCATTTATGTAAAAAAAGGCTTTCATTCTCCGAAATGAGAACTATATTTGTTGTTGCAGATTTGAAAAAATATCATGATTAAAAAAGATTCTACATTAAAACTCGGCCTCATTTACGCCTTCCTCATCCTCTGGACAATAGGGACGCTCTATCCCGTGCTCCGCGTGATAACGATCTCCCTTCGCCCCGCCGATAAACTGCTTTCCACCGACCTCGCGATAATCCCGCCGGGGGCGACGCTCCGAAACTATTTCGACCTTTTCACCGCGACACCCTTTCTCAGGTGGATGCTCAACTCGCTAATCGTAACGGCGGCGGTCACATTCTCCGGCGTCGCGCTGGCTTCGATGGCGGGTTACGCGATCAGCAAGTTCCGTTTCGGCGGCAAGAAGGTCGTAATGCAGTCTTTGCTGACCACGCAGATGTTTCCGGCGACTATGCTTCTTTTGCCGATGTATATCATGCTGGCCAAGCTTCATCTGGTGAACTCCTATTTCGGGCTGATGATCGCCTATTCCGCGACCGCTCTGCCGTTCTGTATCTGGCAGATGAAGGGATATTACGACACGATACCGACCACGCTTATCGAGGCGGCGCGCGTGGACGGATGCGGCAACTGGGGGGCGTGGTGGAGGGTGATACTTCCGCTGGCGGCCCCGGCGCTCGTTATCACGGCGTTGTTCTCATTCATGGCGAGTTGGAACGAATATATTGTGGCCGCCGTTATTTTGCAGAACCCGGATATATTCACACTGCCGGTTGGCCTGAAAATGTTTCAGGGCAATATGTCCACGCAATGGGGGCTTTATGCCGCCGGGAGTTTCGTTGTCAGTGTTCCGGTGGTGGTTCTTTTTGTAGTTCTCAGCAGATGGCTTGTTTCGGGGCTTACACTGGGCAGCGTGAAGGGCTGATCGGGATAAATCGAAAAAGAAATCAAAATAAAAGGAATACTTGATGAAAGTATTAACTGCAGCTACGATACCGGTTATCACAATATTTATTGCCGCTGGATGTTCGAGAGAGTTGCCGAGTGTCAACGCCCGGAACTGCGCGGAACTCGTAGTCGAGCATAAATACTCGGAGATGCCGGAAGGCCTGGGACACCTACATTGGTCGTTATTCGATTCGCTTGCCGTCGTCGCGGAAATGGAAAACCCGGACAGCGCGATGGCGATCTTCCGCGATTTCTACTCGAAAAAGAGCGAAGTAACCCGAATTACAACGAAACCCGGATTGGACCAGCTTCTGTCACTAAATCTGTTTGCCTTAGAGTCGTGTGATTCCGGAGCGATATACATCCCTAGCGGGGACAACGATTTCTACCCGGCGCTCTTCTTACAAAAGGTCGAGGGAAAACGTCGCGATATACTGATACTCCATGATTCCTTCCTGAAACTTCGGGAATTCCGCAAGATTTTCACCGACGACCGGAGGATAAGCGCCCTTTTCGACCGGGACGAATGGCTTAACGGCCCGCCGGATTCGCTCGATCCCATATATTGGATAGCTCTTCGGAAGATCGAACGGAGCGGAGAAGATTTGTCGGTGCAGTTCGCAACTATCTGCGATCATTATCTTCATATTCCAAAAGGGAGTTATTTTCAGAAAGGGACGACATGGAAGATCGGCACCCCGCCAGATTCGCTCGAATGGGCAAGGCTCAATGCGCTATTGCTTACGGAGAGATTTCCTTCCGAAGCATTCGAAAAACGTTGGGAACCGAGAATACTCGAATGGGGATGGTGTTTAATGCCGTTCAGTCTCGCCGGGCGCTGCGTGATCGCCCTCGAACAGGCCGGTCATAAGGAAGAAGCGGCGACCTTATTTCATAACCTTTCACCTTCGCTCGGAGGCATCAATCGCTGGTGGCTATTCGGATTTGGCATTGACGGGGATATACCGCTCGGAACGGAATTCTTGATTAACGGAGCGAAAAAATATTTTGAAGGCGCAAGCGAAGATAGCACAGGTTTCGACAGGGAACTTATGAGAATACTCGCGGAAAAAAGCTGAAGACGTGGCTGGTTTCGGGGCTTACACTGGGCAGCGTGAAGGGTTGATCGAAAAAATAAAAAGAGATTTCCCTTGCACAAATAATTTTGAAAAGGTATTATACGGTTTGGTAGATTATTAATGGATTCTGAATAATTATTAAATGTATTTAAGGATTAGCTCGATCGATAATTGTTAACTTTTTCATAGAAAACGTTTGGAGGGAAAATGCAAACGAGATTTGTGCACGTTCTATTGGCAGTTATCCTCGTCTCCACCGCCATTTTTGCGGTGCCGGGGCAGATGCAGTATCAGGGCAAACTCACCGACGCCGCCGGTGTCGGCATCAACGACACGCTGGATATGTCGTTCAGGATATTCAATCATCCGACAACCGGCGCCGCTTTGTGGACAGAAAACCATACCGGCCCCGCGAACGACGTTCCCATTGTGAAGGGATTGTTCGACGTTATGCTCGGCTCGGCGGGCACCCCGATAAACCTGCCTTTCGACGCCGACTACTGGCTGGAGATAACGGTAGATGGCAGCATACTTTTGCCGCGAGTAGAACTTGCGACCAGCCCTTATGCTTTCCGCGCGGCGATAGCGGACAGTGTGGTCGGCGGCGGTGGCGCTGTCGGTGATACTGCTATCTGGGAAGTGGGGACCGGCTCGATCAATCCTAAGAACAACGACGACGTTCAAATTAACGACGACGGCGATAATCTCGAAGGCGACATTTACGTTGAAATGGACCACGCCGCAAATGGCTCCGATGGTATTTATGTGTTTAGGGATGGATCCTATTATGGTCCCAATGTCGCAAATATATATGCACGAAGACAAGGCTCTTACGACATCGATTACGGCGGAACGGGCTGGAATCATGACGAATCCGATGTGGCGATAAAAGGGTATTCTTATAACGCCAGCAAATACACGGCGGGAGTCGCCGGATATAGCTGGCTGGATTTCGATACGAGCGCGGCGGTTATCGGTTCTTATTATGACGGCTCTACATTCGGCGCGCTTGCATATAACAACGGATACGAATTCTACGCCGGATATTTCTACGGCGGCGCGGTCCATATGGAACCGCAATCCGCGCCGTTGGGCGCTACCGAGGGGGACATTTACTCCGACGACGCCTCACATAATTTATTATATTACGACAGCACGAGCTGGGTGGATTTGACGGCAGGAGGAGGCGGTGGCCCCGACATCGATTGGTCCGGCGCGGGAACCGGCACTATGTATGCAACGGATACAACCGATTATGTCGCCATCGGGAAATCGACGGCGCTGGAACAACTCAGCGTTACTTCGGAAACTGCGTGGAGAGTTATTCAGGGAACTAACGCTGCCGGCTCCGGCCCCTGGGGTGCCATCGCCCACAGTTCCGGGGGCTGGAATTTCGGGGTTATCGGCAGATATTCGGATGGCAGTGGTTCTTATAGCATATTAGGATTGGATGACGGCACACATACGTATGGTATTTTTGCCAACCAGGATGACGGGGATTACGCCGGTTGGTTCGACGGGCTTTTCCATATCGCACCTTCTATCGCACCTGCAACACCTATCGAGGGCGATATCTATGCTAACGGCACCGATAATAATCTCTATTTTCACGATGGCACGAGCTGGGTGGATTTAACGGCAGGAGGAGGCGGCGGTGTCGGCGGCGGCGGAACGCTAAATCGAATCCCGCTCTGGACGCCCGACGGCAGCACGCTGGGCGATTCGAGAATAGAGCAAAGCGCTACGCAAATAGAGATAGGCTCGACCTTAGGTGGATCGATGCAATCCAACCTGCTCGTCTATTGCGATGAAACGACCGATAAGAACGCCATCTTCGGCGGCAACGCTTACGGCGACGTAACCGCCGGAACAGCATGGGACCATGACGATTTCGGCGCGGGTATCTACGGTTTGACTGAGATAAACGCCGCATATCGCGCGGGGGTAGTAGGAGCGGTTTGGGCAAGCACTTATCCCGACCATACCGCCGGTGTTGTCGGCGCGAATCACGACGGTTCGGTCTATGGCGGCCTCGGATATAGGATGGGCGGCGTCGATTACGCAGGCTATTTCATCGGCGACGTGTATGCCGGACATAACGTAGAGATCGAAGAAACACTCTTCATCGGCTCGGCGGAATATATCTTCGATGCCGGCGGATATGAACTCGGTTTCGACGCCGACCTTCAGCCCGACGGAGATGCCGCATATAACCTCGGTAATTCCGATATGGAATGGGCCAACCTATACATAGACGGCACCGCCCATCTCGACGCTATCGAGCTTGGTGGTGTTACGCGGACGACATGGCCGACCGGCGGCGCAGGCCTCTGGACGGATCATGGCACTTATATCTCCGCCAACAACGCGACCAACGTTAAAATCTACGACAATATTGGCACCGGTTTAATCTATATATCCGGAACTTCGTCCAGTGCTATCACAAACTGGGACAATGACGGTGCATCTATTAAGCATTGTTACCAAACCGGCACCAATCTATACGGCATCAACGTATCCGCCAGCAGCGCAAATACCGACTACGGCATCTATGCCACCGGAGATGAATATGCCGGCTATTTCGCCGGTGTCCTGCACGCAGAAGGCAGCAAGTCCGGATTAGCTTCTTTAGGTGATGCTATAGGGTATTTCAAAAACACCACCAGCGCCGATGCCGCTGCCGTCTATGGAGAATGTGCCGGCACCGATTACTCCGGCTACGGCGGATACTTCAAGGGCGGATACTATGGCGTGTACGGCAAGGTATCCCCCACAGGAAGTTTCGCTTACTATGGTGTTGAAGGTTATGTCAGCGGCGGA
>DAOWNU010000380.1 GCA_030642425.1 bacterium
AGGCGGTCAGTTCATCGTCGTCCTTCGTTTTGTCCGGATCGTCCCAGACAATCAGGCGGGTTAAAGCGAGCCCCTGCGGATTGACAAAATCGGTGGCGTTGCCCAGAAGCATATCGAGCTTGCCTTCGGTGCCCTTGTGTATCCCCCATGTGTGTTTGAAAGGCGGATACACGAGCGTTCTGACATCGCCGGCATAAAGCGAAGCGAGGAGAATCAGCGTCGAGAGAACGTATGTTTTTTTCATTTTTTCCGCCTTCCGTGGGGATCGAGCTTCGATCCTGTTTATAACGACTTATCCCACAACTCGTTATACGCGTAGTAGTCCCCGAGAACATTTTTTATATAATGCCTCGTCTGGACGAAATCCACCGCCTCGATAAAGGCCTCGATATGATCCTCGTGGCGTATTTTCCGCCATCGGTCGAGCGGGTCCGGCCCGGCATTATAGACGGCCAGAGCGTATTCCACTTTATCATACTGTTGCAAAAGTCCTGCCAGATGTCGCGCGCCGAGCCGGATAGACAGCTCCCAGTCGTGAAGCGTTAGCTCGCCGAAATCCCCGGTCTCGCCCAGTTCCCGTGCGGTTCGTTCGCCGGTTGCGGGCATGAACTGGCATAGCCCGATAGCCCCGGCGTAGCTGACGACATGCGGCTCGAACGTGCTCTCCCGCCGCATAAGCGCGAAAAGCAGCGCCGGATCGATCCCCTCTTTTTCCGCGGCCTCGCGGACATGCGGCTCATAAAATGTCGGATATGCCAGCCGGATAACCTCGATAGGCGCTTTCGAAAAACCGCCCAAATCTGAGACGAGTTTGATAGACAGCCGATAGGCCTCGCCGGTCAGGCCCCAATCGAAAGCGGTCTCGAGAAGAGAAAGCCGCAGTGAAGGCGACACGTTCATTTCGCGCGTCCAGGCCTCGAAATAATATCCGGCTTCCTCGATAAGGCCCATATTCGCGAAATTTTTCGCGCGGCGTGCGTTGTCGGAGTCGATTTCGAGAATCTTTTCGGGATAACCGGACTCTGATAAGACGGCCTTTGCGATTTCGATAGCCTCGCCGTAGCCAATCCATTCGCCGGAGGTCGCCCTTCCCGGGTCGGGGAGATTTTGGCCGCGCAATATCGCGGACGCACGATATTTATAGTAATGCCTTATCGGCGAACGCGACACTTCAGTCAAATAATCGTAGCCCGCGCTGTCGCCGGAAGCGAGCAGAGACAGGCCGCGCCAGTATTTACCCGTTTCGATAAATTTCCGATTAGAGTATTTTTTCGGAATAAATGCGAACCGGTCTGCCGCCGTGGCGAAATCCCCGACCGCGAACGCCCCCAATCCGGCCCACATTGCGCCGTTGTCGCCGAGGCTGTGATGCGGAAATCTCACGGATAGTTTTCGGGCATAATCACCGGCGGCGGCGTAATCGCCGAGGTCTTCGGAGAGTTCGACACCCTCCCAGAGCGCTTCGGCCCCGGCGTTGGAACCTGCCCCGTCCTCGATAGCCTTTTTTGTGTATTTGTTCGCGGAGTCATACTGCCTGAGCTTTCGGTGGCAATAGGCCTTCCCGAGTTCCGCCCAGGCCGTGTTGTATGATTTTGTCGAGATTATCGTGTCGTAAAGAGAAATCGCCTCCGAATATCGACCGCAGCGGCTGATAGCTCTCGCCCGGTAATATTGGGCGTCGCCGTGGCGATATTTTTCGCCCGTATCGAGATATCTGCCGAGATATTTATCCGCGACACTCCATGATTTGGTCTCGATTGCCGATTTGCCGGCATAGTAAAGGTCGCGCCCCTTCAGTTCGTCCATGCCGTCCAGTGCGTTGGCCGAGGCCATTGCAAAGGAGCCGTTGTTGTTTCGGAGAATTTGTCTATAGCCCGCGACCGCGATTGCGCTGTCCCCCTGCTGAAGCTGCAAATTGGCGCGCGCGAGTTTCAATTCCATTTTGCCAAAATGTCCGGGGAATTCTCCGGCGATTATATCGAGCACGTCCAGCGCCTCGCACGCACTGTGATTGTCCAGAAACATCCGATATTTTAGCTCCAGCGCCCGTTCGCGGAAATCTTTTGGCAGCGAATCGAGAATTGCCATCGCCCTGTCGAGCGAATCGAGACCGGAAAACGCATCGGCACGGCCGATTTTGGCCTCCGATTGGAGCATAAAAGAGCTGTCTGCGGAGAGGACCTCGAACACCGGCAACGCGTCTTTATACAATCCGCTGTGGATGAACGCGGTTCCGAGAAGGAATGCCTCGTTTGGCGAGAGGGCGGGTTTCGCGGACAAAATATAGATAACTTCCGCCCAGAGAAACCGTGAGGCCCGATTCGCGGCGGCGGTATCGACCTCGAAACCAGAGCTGTCCGGCACAAAAATTTTCATCCCCGGCCAGATAATATCTTTTTCCTCGAATTCAATTATCGGCGACGGGATATTCGGTTCATTCTCAACCGCCGATTGCGAGCGATAGCGCGCGCTGCCCGCGCATCCTATCGAAAGTGCCAGGGCACAGACCACCGCCATAATTATTATTTTTAAGACATCATAGCGTTGTGAACTCTTTTTCATATTTCCACAATTGAATTTATCAAGAGGAAGATAGAGAAGAGAAGCTCAAATGTCAAAGCCCAAATGTCACCGGACGCCCGGTGGCGAAATCAAATCCAAAGCTCAAATGTCAAAAGCCGCCCTTCCCCGGCGGTGCGGCAACATCTATCATAGTGCAGCGATTGCCATGCTTAGCCGCTGGCACGCCTCCCGCTACGTGCGATTTGGAATAACCTTACACGATTTCGCACGCGAGAGCCGCGCCAGCG
>DAOWNU010000260.1 GCA_030642425.1 bacterium
AGCCGGATATTCAAAGTGGAACGACGGTATCGAACCGCATGATACGTGCGGCCAATCTTCCCGGCGACTTCACTATCGGGCATCGTCCCGAGCAGGGCGTCTTCTTCTGGTGTCCATCGTTTTGATTTCATTTTATGTCCTTTGTCCACGAACAGGCAGTAATGTCTGTTTTACCGTTTTCAATTCGTAGGGGTTCGACGGTGGCAAACCCGTCCGCGAATTAACGCCGTCCGTTGTTTATCTATTCCATCTCGAAATCGTCAAGAAAAGAAGTATCGACCTCGCCGGAGATAAACCTCGGGTCTCGCATAACCTTTTTGTGGAATGGGATTGTCGTAGGCACGCCCTCGATAATAAATTCGTCCAGCGCGCGCTTCATTCTCGCAAGCGCTTCCTCGCGGTCGCGCCCATGGCATATAAGCTTTGCGATCATCGAGTCGTAATAGGGCGGGATATTATAGCCCGTATAGGCGTGCGTATCGACCCTCACTCCCGGCCCGCCGGGTGGATGAAAGGCCGTTATTGTCCCCGGCCTCGGAGCGAAATCATGATAGGGGTCTTCCGCGTTGATACGGCATTCTATCGCATGACCCCTTATCCGAATATCTTCCTGTCGCGACGGAAGATTGTCGCCACCGGCGATTTTCAACTGCTCCTTGACAAGGTCCATATCGACAACAATCTCCGTCACGGGATGCTCGACCTGTATTCTTGTATTCATCTCCATGAAATAAAACTTGCCGTCGCTGTCGAGAAGGAACTCGATTGTCCCGACTCCCTCGTAGTCGATCTTTGCCGCGCCCTTTGCGGCGTCTTCGCCGATCTTTTTGCGTGTTTTTTCGTTAACCGCCGGCGAGGGCGATTCCTCGATCAGTTTCTGGTGCCTGCGCTGAATGGAGCAATCCCTTTCCCCGAGATGAATAACATTCCCCTTGCCGTCGCCCAGAAGCTGTATCTCCACATGGCGGGGGTTCCGGATATATTTTTCGATATATACGCCGTCGTTTCCGAAGGCATTCTTGGCCTCAACACGGGCCATTTCGAAGCTCGTCTTAAGTTCATCCCGGTCCCGTGCGATACGCATCCCTTTTCCGCCGCCGCCGGCAGTGGCTTTGATTATAACGGGATAACCGATCTTCTTGCATAATTTCACAGCCATATTCACATCTTCGACAAGCCCGTCCGAGCCGGGGATTGTCGGCACACCGGCCTCTTTCATTATTCTTTTGGCCTCGATTTTGTCCCCCATTTTCCGGATCATTTCCGAGGTCGGGCCGATAAATTTAATATTATGCTCTTCGCAGATACCGGCAAAATCGGCGTTCTCGGCGAGAAAGCCGTATCCCGGATGAATGGCGTCCGAATTGGTGATTATCGTCGCGGAGAGAATGCTCCGCGTGTCGAGATAGCTCTCCATCGGCCTCGGCGGCCCGATACAGATAGCTTCGTCCGCGAGAAGAACCGGCAGAGTGTCCCTGTCCGTTGTCGAATAAACGGCCACCGCGCGGATGCCCAATTCTTTGCATGCCCTTATCACCCTGAGGGCGATTTCGCCTCTGTTTGCTACCAGAACCTTTTTCAGCATATCCAATTCCCGTGTTAAAATTGTTTATGAAAGCCCTATTGGGTGAGAGAATCAGGCGTTCGTCTGCGAGTCCTGCTTCAGCGTATCGACATCGATCCTGGTCTGAGTCTGTGCGAATTCCGTCCATCCACGATCCGCGCCGCCGATAATGCCCTCGACCCGAAGCTGGAAATCGTCCGGGTTCGAGGCGTTTTCCAGCGCCGTATCGAACGATATCGCCCCGTTCTGATAGAACCACATGAGCGACTGGTCGAATGTTTGCATGCCATACTGGGTCGAGCCTTCCGCGATCAGATCGCGTATCTCGGCAGTTCTATCGGCGCTGATTATACATTCTCTCACTGCGGCCGAGCCGATAAGAATCTCCACGGCGGGCAATCTCCCCGGTTTATCGCAGCGCTGGATAAGCCTTTGCGATATTACCGCGCGCATCGTGCTCGACATCAGGTGGCGCATCTCCTGATGCTGATGCGGGGGGAAAAACGACAGGATGCGGTATATGGTCTGAACGCTGTCCAAAGTGTGCAGGGTGCTAAGAACGAGGTGCCCCGTATCCGCCGCGGCGAGGGCTATCGACATTGTCTCGGCGTCGCGAATCTCGCCCACGAGTATGACGTCCGGGTCCTGACGAAGCGCCTGCCTCAGTCCGACGGCATAAGCGCTACAGTCGTTGCCTATCTCGCGCTGGGCGATAATACTGCGGTTGTTGCGGTGGATATATTCTATCGGGTCTTCGATAGTGATTATATGCACGCCCTTTTGCCGGTTTATATAATCGATCATCGAGGCCAGAGTTGTGGATTTGCCCGATCCGGTTACGCCCGTGACCAGAACCAATCCCCTCGGCTGCATGGCGATCTTCTCGATAACGA
Organism: bacterium; assembly: GCA_030642425.1. Taxonomy (GTDB): domain Bacteria; phylum UBP14; class UBA6098; order UBA6098; family UBA6098; genus DAOWNU01. The sequence goes on from DAOWNU010000260.1 coordinate 2,458, forward strand.
TGGGCAGCAGAAGCGCGGTAATATCCGGCACCTGAGTGTTGATTAGCCGGAATGCTATCCCCGGATTTCCCCGCTCGATATACATATTGACCCTGAATCGAATCCCGGAGGGAACCTGATACGCGAGATCGAGTTCCCACTCCTTATCCAATCGGACACGGTCGTCGGAGGACAGGATGAGTTCGAGAAACCCCTCCATCGTCTTGCGATCCACAAATTCTTTGCTGGCGGGGATCAGCTTGCCGTTTATTCGATAAACGGGGGGCATTTTTACCCTGACATGAAGGTCGGACGCCTTTTTATCGGGCATCTGTGAAAGCAGTTTGACAATATCGAGCGCCATTGTGCGTCAATCCGGCTTGACAAGGAACATGACCTGCCCGAATTCCACGGGCTGGGCGTTCTCCACGAGTATCTTCACGACCGTGCCGCCGACTTCCGCCTGTATTTCGTTCATAAGCTTCATCGCCTCGACAATACAGACCGTCTGCCCGATCTCGATATGCTCCCCGACCTTGACATAGAGATCGGCGTCGGGCGCCGGAGCGCTGTAGAAAGTGCCCACTATCGGCGAATTTATCTCCACCGTGCCCGCCGTTTCCGGGTCCCCGGCCTTCTCTTCCGACGCCGGAGCGGGAACTGCGGCAGCTTGCTGCCCGATTACCGCGGCTCCTGGGGAAGTCATTATCTGATTCGATAGGACGTTCCCGCCGGTCGAGCCTTTGCGGAGTCTAATCTCACCCTGATCGTCCTCGATCACGATCTCGAATTCCTCAAGCTCGGTTTTCTCCATCATAAGAAGGAGTTCTTTTACCTTTTCAATCTCCATAAATCCTCCCTTTCAGGGGCATTTGATAAGTTTTCATAATAACATAAAAGAGGCGGTTTTTCAATGTTTTTCTTTTGCCAGTTTGTCCCGTGTGTATGGGATCAGCCCTCCGGCCTCGAGTATTCCGAAAACTTCCGGCGAAGGCGGCGGGAACTCGAACAGTTTGCCGTTCACCTCTATCCTGCCGGAACTCAGGTCTATCTCGATTCTGTCTCCCAATTCGACATTCCCCTGTATCTCGGAATTGGTGATTGCAAAAAGGCCGTTATTCAAGCAGTTTCTGTAGAAAATCCGGGCGAAACTCCCGGCGATAACAGCGCTGCATCCCGCAGCGCGGATGGCGATTGCGGCCTGTTCCCGGCTCGAGCCGCAGCCGAAATTTTTCCCGGCCACAATAACATCGTTCTTTTCGCATTTGTTCACAAAATCCGGATCGAGATCCTCGAGAGCGTGTTCGCCCATCTGCACGGGCGTCATCGGTTCGTAAGTGTATTTTCCGGGGAAAATCACATCGGTGTTGATATCGTCGCCATAGACGAAAATTCTTCCTTCAATCTTCATTATAGTTCCCCCGGAT
>DAOWNU010000054.1 GCA_030642425.1 bacterium
CCTGCATTTCTCACAAATGTGATATATTAAGAAACAAATATGGGCATAACATGAGTATTATCAATATAGAAATAGGGATCAAGGATTCGAGGGTTCAAGTGTTTTTGTATTTCCCTCGACCCCTCGAACCCTCGATCCTTCGAACCCTTATTTCAATAACATAGGTGCACTTTCCATAATCTACAATAATTGTTCGGGTGGAATTTGTGAAATATGCGGGTTAAGTTGCTGCATCACAAAACAATCAATTGGAAGTAATAATGAAACATCTAATAGGATTATTTGTTATCCCGATTATTCTAAGCTGTGCATTCGCTCAAATCGACACGCTGTTCACGCCCCTATGGATACCTGTTCGGACCGGCGACTCTCTGGCGGCAGACCTTTACTCGCTCGACACAACTGTCCCCAAACCGGTTATCCTGATTCAAACGCCATACAATAAAATATCATACCGCATTGCCTCTTTTTCATGGGTTCCCGAAGATACGAGCGGCCTTTGGAATCTCGTCGATTACAACTATGTCTTTGTCGATTGGAGGGGCTTTTACGCCTCCTCGGATGCCGACAGCGCTGGCTACGATAGAGGTCTCGACGGCTACGATTGTGTCGAGTGGATCGCTCCGCAATCCTGGTCCGACGGCAATATCGGCACCTATGGCGGCTCGGCATTGGGCGCGATCCAGTTTCTGACAGCGCGGCATCAACCGCCGCACCTAATTTGCGCCGCGCCGTGGATTATAGATTACCAGCAACAATACGTCGATTATTATTACGGCGGCGTATGGCGACGCGAGCATTCCGATGCCCTGTCTTTCCTCGGATTCGGCAGACCGGCCTTTGTTCTGGAGCATCCATTATATGATGGATTATGGCTGTATGTCGAAACCATGAGCGATTATTCCGAAGAATTCGAGATCCCCATGCTCCTCGTCAGCGGCTGGTTCGACCATTACCCCGGCTGCATAATTCGCGCATTCCACGATATTCGCGCCCGAAGCCATATCTCGGTCCGCGATAAACACAAGCTGCTTATTGGGCCGTGGACCCACTCCGGCATCGGAAAACTCGTTCAGGGTGAGTTGGAATATCCCGCCGCCGAGGATTACGACGAATCGATGGTCAAGGCCTTTTTCAATTTCTATCTTCGGGGCGCGCCCAATGGCTATGAGGACGAACCGGTCGGCCAGTATTTCATTATGGGCGGCGACGAATGGTTTTGCACCGACGATTGGTATTCCATTTCCGACTCGATCTATACTCTATATCTTCACCCGGCAGAACTCCTGTCGGGCTCCGAGCCTCCTTCGAGCGCCTCGCCCGATTCCTTCCTATACGATCCACGTGACCCTTCGCCCATATTCGGCGGCGCGAGATTCAACCCCTCCGATCCGGGCGCGATAGCCGGCCCCCGCGATGTCCGCGACTCGGTCGAGAGCCGCGACGATAACCTCATTTATTCGACATCGCCCCTAACCGAAAATCTAACAATCCTCGGGAATATTATTGTTCGTCTGTTCATCTCCTCGAACCGCCTTGATACCGATTTTGCCGTGAGAATCTGCGACGTCTATCCCGACGGCCGCTCGATGATATTGACACAGGGCATCCGCCGCGCGCGCCTGAGAAATTCATTTTCCGAAGAAGAACTCATGATTCCCGGCGATATTTATTTGGTCGAGGTCGTGATGGACCCGATCGCCCAGACTTTTCTTCCCGGACACAGTTTCCGCATCATAATAACCTCGGCGATCTTCCCGCATTTCGACACCAATATCAACGACGGCGGCCCGATGTATGAACAGGGCGACACGCTTATCGCGACGAATTTCATCTACCACGACACTGCTCATTCCTCATCGCTATTGCTGCCGATAGTTAGCAGTATTGGAATCGGGGAAAATGGCAACTGCCGACCAAAATCCTTTACTATCGACGCCTATCCAAATCCGTTCAATTCGTCAGTGAAGATAAGGGTTCGAGGGATCGAGGTATCGAGGGGTCGGGTGGAAATATTCGACATCAACGGGCGGATGGTTGCGGAGATGTCTGTCGGAGAGAGCGAATCGGCGAAGCCGTTGAGCACAAACGCCTCCGGCGCGTGCCGGTGGCAACCGAATGATAATATCGGCTCCGGTGTCTATCTGGTCAGGGCGATAATCGGCGATGAGAAAAGTACGAAACGCGTAGTATATTTGAAATAAAAAAAAAGGGGCGACCATCAGTCGTCTTACGTTTCGGCTCCGCTCAACGACCGTCCGCTCCCTGAGCGGAGTCGAAGGGCGGTCCCTGAGCTTGCCGAAGGGAGCTTGCCTTTGCCAACGAATTTATCCCCCCTGTCCTTCGGACATCCCCCCTTATCAAGGGGGGAGCGCGGAATCAGAAACCCCCTTAACAAGGGGGTCGGATTGCGAAAGCAATCCGGGGGGATAAAAAAAGGCGGCCTCAAAGCCGCCTTAATATATTCCGAAAACCGTCTTGCCTCGCACCGGTCGCACCGGTCGCACCGGTCGGTACCGGTCGCACCGGTCGCACCGGCGGTTTTCGGCAACCTCATCTCCGGCATTGCCGGTCGGCATTGCCGACAATTCTACATTACTTTTCTATCTCGAACCACTCCGGCCCGGCGACCGCGCCTTTGACGCCGTCCTTGACATGGCAAATCCACAGCCAGACACGCACATTGAACGGCACCGGATGATCATACGGGAACGGCACCTGCGGCTCGACAGGCTCCGAAGGCTGAGTTGGCGGAGTGGTAACGCCCATCTCCGTCTCGGCCTGATAAATCGCGACCCCGTCGGCATCCTTGTGAATATTCGCTTCCATATGAGCGACACCGCCCATTCCCTCTCTCACCGTGAAATTCGTCGGCGCATCCTCCCAGCTTCCGGGCTCCTCGCCACCACCGCCACTTCCGCCGCTGACCGTCCCCCATGGCGTCGCCGTCCACCATTCGTCGTCGCCATCGAGATGCAAACCCTTATACCAATGGAAAATCAGACGCTCCGCATGATGGCAGGCCTCGCGTTTTTCCAGAAATAGATTCTGCGCCTCTTCGACATCCCGCGTTTTGGCGATATACGCGGTATATGCCGCCTGAAATGCGTCATATTCGACCGCGAATTCGGCAAACATAGCCTCGACAGGAAGATATTCCGGCGGCGGTGGTGGCACATTGATATCGTTCCAATGCTCGATACACCCGCTGGCGACAGTAAAAAGGTCTTCCTTATCGCGGGGTATTTCGCGCGAGATTCCGAACTCGCCGAGCACCGCATCGTCGCCGTCGAACAGCGTCGGAAGAAGTTCCCTGAACGATTGAAGCCGCTTCATTACAGTCTTAGACGCCTCATTATACGCCGGATATGTCGTTTCGCGAAGCTCGTTATTTTGCCTGTCGTAATCGTCCCATACGTCCCACATAGCCGCCGCGAGCGCATCGAGGTCTGTGTCGAGATGCGTTGGCCATGTCCCGGCGGCGACCTCCCGCGTTTTCAAATCGAACATCTGCTCGAACCATTTCCCGTAATCCGCGTTGCCCAACCTCTGCGGTTCTCTGGATTTCTTTGCCATTTTAACTTCCTTTCTTTTTTCGTTTGTTTTGAAATACTCTCAAAAAGCGCGACCTAATCCCAAAATTGTTCGACCTGATTCCGTTAAAGTTCGACCGCAATCATAGATGTTCGACCTGATTCCTTTAAAGTTCGACCGCAATCATAGATGTTCGACCTGATTCCGTTAAAGTTCGACCGCAATCATAATTGTTCGACCTGATTCCTTTAAAGTTCAACCGCAACCATAGATGTTCGACCTGATTCCTTTAAAGTTCAACCGCAATCATAATTGTTCGACCTGATTCCGTTAAAGTTCGACCTAATTTTCAAATAGCGCGACCTAATTCCCGTCCTACTCTATATATTTCAACTACTTACGCGATTTCACACAATTTTGCCGTTTTTTCTTTTCACCCCGGTCACTGAGCCTGCCGAAGGCCGGTCCCTGAGCTTGCCGAAGGGATGGACATTCTACATTATTTTCAGCCATATTTTACAAAGATCGATAAAAACTTCGATATTGAATAAGCGGCAACATTTCGAAAAAGTCAAGAACTATTTTTTAAAAACGCAAATTTTTTGTCATTCCGGGCTTGACCCGGAATCTATCTTTCTTGATTCCGGCCTTCGCCGGAATGACATAAATATTGATTATCGTTTTCAATCCGTAGGGGAGGGCCTATGTGCCCTCCCGTCGTCGGGAGCACACGCAGGTGCTCCCGACAGCCGCCCGCGCGGGATAACATGAATTAAATCTATGTAAAAGAGCAATCGCCGCAGAATTTATATGTGCCGACATTAAATCAAAGTGTTTACGCATGGATGTAATCGTATTCGTCTTAATCAAGATATAACCCTCTATCCCTACAATATTCTCCAAAGTTTTCTTTTTTAAATACTTTTTCCAAAAATTTCTGTCTTATCGTATTAATAGTATTTAAATGGTTTTCGCTAATATTCGGCTCAAATCTATTTCGATGTATAAAAGAGCTATCTTCAATAAATTTATACCTAAAACATGTTAAACTTCTGTCAAGTAAATGTAAATCAATAGAATCTAAATCAAACTCAAGGGTTTTAGCATAGTCTTCCCAAAAACCATCAAAATCATTCGTTAAAACTCGGTAATGCGCACGTTTTGCTATCGCGTGTGCAAATTCAGGGTCTTCTTCTATTGCTTTTGTATACAATTCAATTTTTTTCTCCTCATCATCTTCAACAAAAGCTCTTATATACCAATCATCTGCCGTCATATCTTCTTCGGGTTTCTCGTTTATTAGATCGGATATAGTCATAATTTTCATCCAATCTAACTGAGATATACCATTTCTAGGTTTCTCTATAATCTCAAGGACTTCTTTATAGAAGATTTGCTCTTCTATTTCTGTCCTTTTCTCATTTAATAGTATAACAAAATCATCAGCTTTTTTTATAATGCTGTCTATTCTTACGTACATGGTATCCAACCGCGCATCTATAATTGCTGTTCTTAAATCAATTGCTTCGTTAACTTCATCAATAGCAGTTTGTTTAGCCTTAAAATATGTTATAGGACTAACTATACAAAATAATATGGCCACTATTCCCATAAAAAAATTTGCTATAGAAGAATTTTTTTCAATTATTGCCTTAATTCCATGAATCTCATTTCTTAAAGATTCAATATTCTGATTTACTCATATTCCCAGCTCCGGCTTCTCTTCCGAGGTTTTCTCTCGTTCCCCCGCTCCCGCGTGAGAACGTCTTCCCCGACGCTCTGCGTCGATTCTATTTCACCGCCTTCAATATAAACAATGTTTCGCATAGCGCAAGGAAAATGTTCCGCGTGCTATCGTCGGCATTGCCGACACATTTTGCAATGCTAATTGATCATTGCTAATTTTGAATTGAATCTTCATATCTACAGGCTCTCGATGGCCTTGTCTATCCGCGCGATTACCTTTTTACGGCCCAATATATGTAGCATCTCGAAAAGACCCGGCCCCGCGCTAATCCCGCTCACAGCCAACCGGATCGGGTGGATTATCTTCCCCGCGCCGACACCGAATTTTTCGGCGGTTTCCCGAATCGCGGCTTCTATCCCCACGACCGTCCATTCGGTTTTTTCTAGTTTTTCGCGCGCGGCGGAGAGCCGGTCGATAATGTCGTCACCCTTAAAAGCCTTTTTCGCGCCCTTCGGGTCGTAACTCTCGAATTCCTCGAAAAAGAAAAATGCCTTTTCGCGCATCTCCACGAGTGTTTTCAACCGCTCCTGCATAAGAGCGCAAACCCCGGCCACATATTCTTTTCCCCACGGCTCGAACCCGTCGTCGATCCAGCCCCATTCCGACATCGCGGGCCGCAGCCGTTCGACGAGGCTTTCGAGCGGCATCGCGCGGATATACTCCCCATTCATCCAGTTCAGCTTGTCGATATCGAATATCCCCGCCGAGGTGTTGATCCTCTCGACGGTGAATAATTCGGCAAGCTGCTCCTTCGACAGAATCTCGTCTTCGGTTCCGGGGTTCCAGCCGATAAGCGCGAGGAAATTGAATATCGCCTCCGGCAGATAGCCCATCTGCTTGTATTCGAGGACGTTCGCCGCGCCGTGCCGCTTGGAGAGCTTTTTCCGGTCGGGGCCGAGGATCACCGGCACGTGCACAAATTTCGGCGGCTCGATTCCCAGCGCGTCGTAGAGCAGCTTGTGTTTCGGCGCCGATGACAGCCATTCTTCGCCGCGGAAAACGTGCGATATCGCCATGTGGTGATCGTCGATACAGCTCGCAAAATGGTAGGTCGGGAAACCGTCGCGCTTGAGAAGAACAAAATCGTCCAATTCGTCGTTATCGACCGTGATATCGCCGCGAAGCTCGTCGTGGAATGTTGTTGTCATGCCGGGGGGAATTGCGAATCGAAGAACGTGAACGCCGTCCCCCGGCTCGCCGTTCAGGCCGAGATTCCAGCATTTATTATCATAACCGACGGGCATTTTTTTCGCCTGCTGTTCCTTTCGGATTTTGTCGAGGCGCTCGGGTGTGCAATTGCACCAGTAGGCCCTACCCTCGTCGATGAGATATTTCACATATCTGTAATAAAGCGGGAGCCGCTCGCTCTGGTAATACGGCCCGTAATCCCCGCCGGCGGACGGCCCCTCGTCGATATCCATGCCGAGCCACTTGAGCGCGCCGATTATATTGTCCACGGCCCCTTCGACATAGCGCGAACGGTCGGTATCCTCGATTCGCAGCACGAATTTGCCGTTGTGGTGGCGTGCGAGAAGCCAGTCGAAAATCGCGGTGCGGATAACGCCGACATGCGGCATCCCGGTGGGCGACGGCGCGAAACGAACTCGAATAGACATATTATCTCCCCGTTAGTTTTGTTATTCTTCGTCGATAGCGGACCTATTTGTCGGGCGATCCGGCACTAAAACTTCATTGGCAATATATAGAGTCGATTTCGCTATGTCAACACAGAGATTGTGGGAGATTTTAAATAGAAGTTATTCCTCGGCTTTCTTTCTCGATGCGCAGACATCGATAAACTCTGTCGAACCGCTGGAAATGCGCCGCGAGAGGTAACTTTTCTTGTTTTTAAAAAAAACATTTGGAAATATCCGCTTCATATATTATTAATGTATAATCGACATTTGAACGGTCGGCTATATAATGTGAAAACAGAGGGCCTTATGACCGAAGATAAGAAAAAGAAGAATCCGAATAATACTTCCAAGAATGGTTCGAGAGAACATTCCCTCGATTTATCCTCCGAAAACTGGTTTAGAGATTTTTTTGAAAGTTTCCCCGTGGGTGTATTTAAAACCTCGCCCGACGGCGAATTGCTTATGGCGAACCGTGTTTTTATCGACCTTCTCGGTTTCGATTCTTTCGAGGAGCTTTCGGGGATGAATCTCGACGATGTGAGTAGTGAAGGGGGGTTTAACAGGGTCAGGTTCAGGGAAATAATCGAGAAAGAGGGAAAAATAATAGGGCGTGAGAACGCCTGGAAAAGGCGCGACGGCACAGTCCTTTTCTTCCGCGAAAATTCGAGAGCGATAAAGGACGAAAACGGAAAAACGCTGTATTACGAGGGAACGGTAGAAGATATCACGAAACAAAAGGGTATAGAGAACGCCCTTCGCAAATCCGAAGAACAATATCGCATTACTTTAAATTCACTTGCCGATCCCATTCACGTTGTCGATCGGGACCTCCGGGTAATTATCATTAATAAAACTTTTTCGAAATGGCTCGAATCCTTCGGCCTTGGCGATTTACAGGTCGGAGATAATCTGCGCGATGTGTTTTCATTCCTCCCGAACTTTGTCTGGAAAGAATACGAACATGTTTTCCGAACGGGCGAGATGCTGGATACGGAGGAGACTAATATTGTCGGAGATATGCCCATTATTACGACCACCCGCAAAATCCCGATTTTCGAGGGTGGCGAAGTATCGAGTGTGCTCACGATTATTCGAGATATATCCGAATCGAAAAGGGCGGTGGAAGAACTCGCAAAATCGGAGGAGAAATACCGATTTATCTATCGTGAAAGCCCCGCAATAAATCTCATTATCGGCGAGGATGGGTATATCAAGGACGCCAATAAAGCGGCGTTCGACGAACTCGGCTATTCGAAAGACGACATAGAACGACCGGTTGCGAAATTTATTGCTCCCGCGTTCCGTGAAGAGATTATGGCTCAGCTTGTCAACAATTTCAAAGGGATCGGATCGCCCGGAGCGGACATCGAGGTTTTAGCTGCGGACGATTCGATACATACGATCATGTTTTCACCGGGGGGAAAAGTATTCGAGGACGATAACTACGGCCGATGTATTCTTCTGACCGGAATAGATATTACGGCGCGCGTGAAAGCGGAGGATGGCCTCAAAGAAAGCGAACAGAAATACCGCACACTTCTCGACCGCGCCAACGACGGCATTTGTGTGTTGCAAGACGGAGTTTTAAAATACCTCAACCCGCGCCTTGCGGAAATGGTCGGGTATTCGGTCGATGAATTGCTTTTCACAGACTTCCTGAAACATATTTATCCGGATGAAAGGCAGAAAATTGCTGATAATTATAAATCACGAATGGCTGGCCGGAAAACTTCGAGCTTCTATGAAACAAGATTGGTTTACCGAGACGGCCGGATTATTAATGTCGATTTAAATGTCGGGCTGATTAGTTACAACGGCAAACCGGCCGATTTTGTTTTTGTGAGGGATATTACCGGACGCAAGATCACAGAGAGGGAGAGGATAGAATCCGAGAGAAAATATCGCGCCCTTTTCGAAC
>DAOWNU010000254.1 GCA_030642425.1 bacterium
ATATTTCACGGGATGACCTGTTATGCCTGGATTCGTGCGCGCAACGGCGAAGAGGTTACGGGTTGGTCGGAGCCGGCGAGTGTTGATGTGCCGTAAGAAGGTAATGGGTAATGGGTAATAGGTAATAGGTAATAGGTGCCCCGCGCCACTCTGCCGGGGGAAACCACAGAATGTAGAATTGGGGCGGCTGAAAGGTCGCCCCTTTTTTTATCCCCCCGGCAAGCTCCCTTCGACTCCGCTCAGGAAGCGAATCGTGCTGAAGGCACGTTGAGCAAGTCATCTGCGGGCATTGCCCGCCGAATCGTGCCGAAGGCGCGTTGAGCACGAACGCCTCCGGCGCGTGCCGGTCGGCATTGCCGACCGGCATTAACAATTGAAATCGAGCCGAACGAAGGGAGGCCCGCGAAGGCCCATGTAAATCTATCCATTAAAGGAAATTGCTTGGCCGAAGCGCCTCATCCGTCGGCATTGCCGACCGACATTTTGTTGTTGACTTATATCGAAGTGCAATATAATATGTATGCCGAAGAAATTGGATTATTTAACTTATGGAGTGAAATTATGGCTTACAGACCGACAGATTTTCGCAAGGGGCTAAAGGTTATTTACAAGGGGCAACCGTTTGAGATCATCGAAGTTCAGATGTCTCTTCGTGGCCGCGGCAGAAGCAAATACAAAACCAGGCTCAAAAATATGCGCACGGGGGCCGTTCTGGAGAACACTTTCTCCGAGCAGGAACAGCTCGACGAGGGCGAGTTCTCCGCTGTCAACATGCAATATCTTTACTCCGACGGCGAAGGTTTTCATTTCATGGACACCGACATTTACGAGCAATACGCCTTTTCGCCGGAGGTTATCGGGGATACGAAATATTTTCTCCGCGAGGATGAAATTTACCCGATCCTGCTGCTTGGCAAAGAGCCTTTGAACGTCGATCTACCGGCGTCGGTGGTTCTCGAAGTCGCCGAGACCGAGCCGGGAGTGCGTGGGGATACGGTGTCGAATGCAACAAAAGCCGCGTTGACCGATACCGGTTTGACTGTCAAGGTGCCGCTATTTGTGGAAATCGGCGACCATATCAAGGTTGACACGAGGACGATGGATTATCTCGGGAGGGCATAGTTGTTATGGCTTTGAAAGTCGGCGAGGCGCAAAAGCGAAAACTTTTCGAGTCGGCACGGGGCGCGCTCGACAATTCCTATTGTCCATATTCGGACGTGCGTGTCGCCGCCGCCGTTCTCGACAACAGAGGCGAGGTTTTCACGGGCGTCAATATCGAGAATGTCAGTTTTGGGCTAACGATATGCGCGGAGAGGAGCGCGGTTTTTACTGCGATAGGCAGCGGAGCCAAACATATCAAGGCTTTGCTGATAACGTCTTCTCACGGGGCGATTCCACCATGTGGCGCGTGCAGGCAGGTTCTCGCCGAGTTCGCCTCTTCCGATATGCCCGTTTTTCTCGCCGACGGGAGCGGGATTGTCGAAGAAACCACGATTGGCACGCTTTTGCCGAAAGCGTTTGGCGCGAGCGACAACTGGAAGGTTTAAAATGAAAATAATCGTTTGTGTAAAAGAAGTTCCCGACACCACCGAGGTCAAAATGGACCCGGAGCAGGGGACGCTTATCCGCGAAGGCGTGCCCTCGATAGTCAATCCTTTCGACGCCTTTGCGCTGGAACTCGCGCTTCAGATAAAGGACGAACACGACGATATCGAGATCGTTACTCTCTCGATGGGGCCGCCGCACGCCGAGAAAAGCCTTCGCGAAACTATCGGCATGGGCGCGGACAGGGCCGTCCTTATTACCGACCGGGCCTTCGCCGGAAGCGACACGTGGGCGACGAGCTACACTCTTTCCGCGGGAATAAAAAAGCTCGGCGGCGCCGATCTCGTATTTGTGGGCCAGCAGGCCATCGACGGCGACACCGGACAGGTCGGCCCGGGAATCGCGCAGTTTCTCGGCTGGCCGCAGGCGATTTTCGTCCGCGCGGTCAGGAATATCGGCGATAACGAGATCGAGGTTGAGCGGATCACAGAATCCGGATACGATGTCGTAAAACTCGGAAATCCGGCGGTTATCAGCGTAATCAAGCTGCCCAAAGACCCGCGTCTGCCGTCGCTTCGCGGCATGATGAAGGCCAAAAAGGCGGAGATAGCAAAATGGGGCGTGGCCGATCTGGATGTCGAAGAGCGCAATCTCGGCCTGTCCGGCTCCCCGACGAGGGTTATGAAGATTTTTTCGCCCCCGAAACGCAAGGATGGCGAAATATTTGAGGGCGAACCGGCGGAACTGGCCGCGAAATGCGCCGATTTACTGAGGGAACAGGGAATAGTATAGCAATTCAAAATTAGCAATGATCAATTAGCAATTCCCTTCCGCTCCCCACCGGCAATGCCGGAGATGGTCGGCAATGCCGACTGATGAAATTGCGTCGAACCGGGCAAGGCGGTTCGACGAATATAATAAGCCCCTTAAGGAAGGGGCTTTTTTGATAAGACGATTTAACTGTATGAAAGCGAATCGGCGAAGCCGTTGAGCAAGTCAGCTCCGGCCTTGCCGGTAGCCGCAGGTCTCGAGGTATTGGTTCAGTTCGGAGAGCACGTCTTCGATATTCATCCCCTTCGATTCGATAAGCTCGCCTATCGTTCCCCAGACCGGCTCGCCGCATTCCGTGCAGTGGATATGCTTCTCCATGAGCCATTTATTGGATTCGGGAAAATCATCCAGAATGACATCGACCGGCATATTTGGTTTGATTATAGTCAACGTTTTTCCTTTCATCTCGCACACACGAAACGACTTTTTTGTCGAGCGAAGCATCCCAATATAATAGGCACGGCGTCCCGCCGTGCATTTCCCCTTCGACAGGCTCAGGGACCTCGTGTCGAGCGAGATGCTCGACCTGATAAATAGGGTTCCCGACCACGAAAGCGAATCCTTTAGGTTGAGCAAGTCGGCTGCGGCCCCGCCGGTCGTTGAGCGGAGCCGAAACGTCCGGGTTATCGAGCTTATCTACCGAAAAGCCCTATCCATCGGCATTGCCGGCCCTTCCTTAAGGGGCATACTATATTCCCAAAACCGCCTTGCCCGGTTTTGGGCAACCTTTGCCGTCGGCCTTGCCGACCTATTCTTGCGATTTGAAGCCGATGCTTTCGCCGGGATTCAGCGACTGATCGGGCGTTTTGACCTCGCCGAATTGTTTTTCGAACTTCTCGATATTATCTTTGAGCGCTTTTTGAAGCATTTTCACATTCATCGGGGTCATTATAATTCGCCCCTGAACCTTTGCTTTCTGTGCGCCGGGGACAATTCTGGCGAAATCCATAACGAATTCGCTGGGCGAATGCGTGATCACCGCAAAATTGGCGTAGATACCCTCCGCGATTTCTTCTGGCAGTTCGATCTGTATTTGTCTCGAGGGCTGTCCCTGTCCGATTCCCTTTTTCATTGCGTCTCCTTGTTCAGCGCGGAGTTTGGGCGTTCCCGGTTACTCCGCTTTTTTACTTTTATTATTATCTAAGCAGGATCATTTTTACTGTCGATCCGGCGTTCGCTCCGCTTTTCGCAAAATATATGCCAGACGGCGATCCCGTTTCCGGCGTCCAGATATTCGCGCCCGCAGAAAGTTTTTCGACCAGCTTCCCTGAAATATCGTATATCTCGACCGCGCCGCACGAAATTATCCGGCACGAGGCGTTGAACGGATTGGGGAAAACCTCGATTTCGCGATTGCGGGGCAAATCCGTTTCCCAAATCCCGGAAACGATATCCGAAAGATCGAAGGCGTATAAGATTCCGTTGGCGTCGATTGCGAATGCTATGTCGCCGATATATGCGACGTCCACAATAACAGCGTCGTCCGGGATGTAATAACCCGCATGTGTCGTCGATGCGCCCATACCGAGATCGACAACAGAAAAGCCGTCCACACC
>DAOWNU010000455.1 GCA_030642425.1 bacterium
CATTTTGCCCAATCGCCAAAAAGAACGCCGGTAAACACGATTAACAAAATTGTTAACACTGTTAATTTTCTCATGTAATTCATTTTTCCTCCATCTCTTTGCTATTTAATGTATAAAACCCGTTTTGTTGTCGATTTTCCATCGACTCCTATCTTTGCGAAGTATATTCCACTGCCGATGGATGATTCGGGTTGCCACGTATATATCCCCCCTGTCCCTTCGGGACATCCCCCCTTATTAAGGGGGGAGAATCCGTTCGCTCGCTCCCACTTATTTAGTGGGCAAAGCCGCCTACTAAAACCCCCTTAATAAGGGGGCCGGAAACGCAAAGCGTTTCCGGGGGGATTCCCCTCATTCGGCGCAGGGTTACCTTCCGCCGCCATGCAGAGGGTGATTGTCGCGAGAAGGATTAAAATTGCTTTGTTCATTTGGTCTCCTGACACATTTATTCAAGCGTTCGACCGCGTCTTTCACGCTCCCGATCCGTTCTATCGACCGGTCGAGCCTATCGATAGGGCGTTTCAATCAATCGAGCGCTCGAACGAACGCAACAAACATTGAAAAGAACGGAATTCAAACGACGCAGAGCGTCCCCCCTTTTCGACAATCCATAAGCATCGCCCGTATTCCTATCGAATATGATATTTGAATTGAGCGTAGGGAATAAAGATGGTGTTACCCATACCCTCTACTGACCTAACTCCCGCCAGGTCGAAAGAAAAATTCCTGCCGAAGACGCGGAACCCAATGCAAACCATACCTTTAGCTTCAGGCAATTCAATATTATCCGTTTTGCGATTCCAGTATTCCAGGATTAGTTTCAGGTGCTTATCGATCATAACATCCGCCCCGACCGCAATATAGAAGATAGATTCATCGAGGTAGAAATCGCCACTTGCCATTATATGTGCGCCGTAACTGCGATTGCCGATGCTCAAGACGGAGCCCACAGTCCAGGTTGTGTTATCGCCTATCGCAAAGCTATCCAGATTTCCAAGAGGTAGAAATCCGCTACCGAAGACCGAAAAAGATGAATAGTATTCGGGGAAACTGAAAAGCCGCTGTTTTATTTCCAGAGATAAGGCATTCGTCTCGAGTTGAACGGGGAAGATAAAGCCGCCGGTCAGCTGTGTCGAAGGCGTTATCGATCCTCCCAGATCGATAAATAACAATTGACGGCTATCGAAAAAAAGGTTGCCTTTAGCGTTCACCTCGGCTGTGGGCATTAACAGGAGTGTATTAGCCGAAGGGTCTTCGAATACGTCGGTTCCGCCGGTGTCGAGACTATCTCCCAAATCCGCCAAAGCCGAGCCAAATAGAACGAGAAGAACCATCAGAATACTTACGTTTTTTGCTACGATGATTTTACCTCCATAGGATTCATAACATTTTCCCCTCGCGCGGGGCGGTAGTTAAATTCGTATAAATTGTATTGTTTAAATCAGTATAGCAGTCCCGAGCATTATTGAGAGCGAGGGATTCTTCGGCGAAATTTAATGTGAACTCAGTTGTCATAATTGAAATAAAAGGCAATATTCACAAGAAGTCAAGGATTATATTTTAATTATTTTAAAAAATATCCCGCAGAAAAAGGCGGGCGGGCATTGCCCGCCGTCGAGTAAGTCCGCTGCTGGCCGGTGCCGACCGCATATGCAAATAAAAAATCGCTTTGATTAAATCTGAAAAAGGTTATTTTAAATACGATGTTGTTAAAACTTCTCATAGCATTCACTCTGGTGCCAATCGGCGAATTGGCGCTGCTTATCACGATAGGATAGGCCGGTATATCGGCGTATGTCCGACGATAGGTTATCTGAGCGCCGGGTTCGAGGCG
>DAOWNU010000028.1 GCA_030642425.1 bacterium
CATCCCGCCGATGATGCCGCCGCGAATGAAGCCAAGAGTCCAGATAGAGAGCGAGATGCCGAACCAGTTGCACACGACGTTCCCCACGATACGATATACTATCGCCAGCAAAATCCCCAGCAGAAGAAGGGCGGGAAATACGGTCGCGAAAAAATCGCCCACTTCCTTTATCTGTTCCAATGCTGAGGGGTCTGCGCCCAAAAACGCGAACGGTATCAGGGCGTAAGCAAGCCCGGAGATCAATACCGCAGGAACCCATCCGAAATCCCTCGATAAACTTCCGACGAAATATCCCCTGAACAGAACCTCCTCGGCGAAGGCGTGATATGCGCCGCCGACTATAAGCGCGAGAACGGGAATGGCCTCCATTTTTACCGAAACATAACCCGCAAATCGCGGGTCCAGGCTGCGGACTCCCATAATTCCGAATCCCACGATAAGTCCCAGCGCCAGCGCAAGAAGACCGTATTTCCGGGTTATTCCGAGGTCTCTCAGGTCGCCGCCGAACATGAGCGTTACAAGAACAGGCCCGAGTATCCACGCAAAATCGACGAATGGCACAACAAAGCCCACGGTGGTGGCGTAGGCGTCGGGGTCTCTAATCAATATCCGTATCAGAAGAAGAGTCGCCATGCCGCCGAGCCAGAGGATTATCGGCCCTATGCTTTTATGGGTGGGTTTCCATTGGAAGGCCGGTGTGCCGCGCGCGCCGATGTCCATCATCGGAAGTCCCTCCACAGCCTCTCGAATTCGGAATGATAGGCTAAGGCGATTTTAGAATCGTGCAGGACAACGACGTTCTCGTAGTTGCGCGTCTCGGCGGAATTCGACCAGTTATAGCTTCCCGTGATAACCGTTTTGCCGTCGAAAACGGCGAATTTGTGGTGCATATATCCGCCGCTCCCGTCGTAGGCGACGGGTATCCCCGAATCTTCTATGAATTGTGTTTTGCTGTATTTTCCGCCGGAATTGGAATTGTCGGAGATAACCCTGACTATAATTCCCCTTTTCGAGGCCAACCAACGCGCTCGAAAGCTCCCGATTGGTGAACGAATAAATCGCGACATCGATGCTTCTTTTCGCGGAGTCGATTTGCTCAATAATTTTTTCTCTGCATCCGCCGCCGGGAGAAAAGCAAATTTCAACATTTGTGAGTTCGGCGAGAATAGCGCCTTTGCCGGACTCCGCCGGTTCTTTCGCGGAGGAGACACACCCCGAAATCGCAATAAGAGCGAAAATAATGGCCACTCCGAACGGCCTTACCTTTCGATAACGGAATTTTTGGAGCATTAGGTCTTGTGCTCCTTTTTCTGCGCCTATTTTCATTTCAGATTAATCACTTGTTTGTCTGTTGATTTATTGCCCGTATCTCTCCCGTTACCGGGGCCATTTGCAACGTTACTATACTCATCTGCGACGTTACCACGCCCATCTGTCCCGTTACCGTGTCTATTTGCGCCGTTCTCATGTTCATTTGCACCGTTACCGGGTCCATTTGCAACGTTACCGGGTTCATTTGCAACGCAAATGGTGTTGGTAACGGCGCGTTTGGCGATGGTAACCGCGCAAACAGGGTTGGTAACCGCGTGTTTGGTGTTGGTAACCGTGTAAATGCTATTGGTAACGGCGTGTATGGTCATTTTTTGGTTAAATTCATCCAATTGTTGCCTTATTTGAGATAAACTACTCGTTTTACGGCCTCCTCTTGACCGGATTTAACACGAACCAGATAGACGCCGGAACCAATATCCTCATCCGGTTGCCACCGGCACGCGCCGGAGGCGTTTGTGCTCAACGGCTTCGCCGATTCGCTTTCGTCGGTGGAGATTTCGGCGACCATTCGCCCGTTTATATCGAATATTTCTAACGTGCTCAACCGCTCCGCGGATTCGCTTCGGCTATCGACAATTATTCTCACCGCCGAATTAAACGGGTTGGGATAGGCGGAAAGGGACAACCTCTCTGGTTTTTCGGGACCATAAAACTCCTCGATTCCGGTTTCGTGGAATTTTAGATATATTGCAGGGTCGCCAAAGAGGACGCAGTATTTATTCTCTATGGATGTTTGAATTACAAGATAGGTTTCTAACAAACGATCACCTAATCGTCCTGGGAGTAAGATATTTACTGAAGTCTCATCGCAGAATAATCTAAGCGTTCCAGAATAACCAATATCTGTTATTCCCCAGGCCCCGATAATCCCGCCGTCTTCGTGGCACATAAGTTTTCGAGCCAACCCTACGTAGCCACAGTTCACTCTGTCCATATAGGCTGATCCGTAAATCAAGAAGGGAAGCATTCCTGCGTTCGTAACTTCGTCTACAGAGTGCCATTCCATCAGAGGAGTATATCCCCAGACCGAGGGATTCGCAAACCCGATATAGTAGAGCAATGAAGCACCAGAACTCCATTCGGTGCAGAAAACATCCATCCAGGGATAATCGTCGCCAAGAACTGTATCTACAAATACAGTTTCTACAGAAAACGATATAGGAGTGAAATCGACCAGAATGGTTTTTACTGAATTACCAACAAAATAATAAGTGCCGATTGGATAACCAGAATGATCTATTCCGTCAACTCCTATAATAGCCCGTCGAACCCATTCCCCCGTATCCGGTATGAGAGAATAGTAAAGGGTTTTCACAACCATAACCCTCAAAGCAGTCGTATCGTCCGAGGGAAATCTCCCAACGGCCATTTGTGGAAGAGAATCCGAAGTATAAGCGGAATACCATCCGTCCCAATAGGGGGTTCTTAATGTATCGGTGTCTAAGTGAGGCCAGTCTTCGTTGAACGGAAGCGGTATTGAAGAATCATAGCCCGCGAGCAGAAGATACTTAGGTTTAGGGTCTTGCCACCTTGTTCCGCAATAGGTAACTGCCGCCTTTATTCTCTCTAAAGTATCGGCTATAGAACTGAATTCAGATTCTATCTGTTCTAATGTGATTATCACAGAATTTAGTCCCTCGGATTGATGATAGTCCATTAAATGCTGCATTAACTCGGCATTAGATTCGCGTGTTATACAGATGTAATCCGCCTGCCGGGTTGTGTCTCGAATATCCATAGCGCTAATCACAGTAACAAATGTTAGTGATAACAATAAAATGCTCATTCTTTTCACGTCTTGTGCTCCTTTTTCTGCGCCGCCGGGAAAAGGATGTTGTTCAGGATAAGTCTGTATCCCGGAGAGTTTCTGTGCAGATTCAGGTCGGTGGGCGGGTCGCCGATAAAGTGCATATAATCCTCCGGGTCGTGGCCCCCAAGGAATGTCCAGAAACCCTTACCGTAGTTGCCGTGAAGATATTTGTGAATGCTCGTGCCTTCGTATGTGCCCAGCACGATAACGCTCTGTTTCACGCAGGCGGCATTATAGGCCGAGTTTTGCCCCAGAAAATCGTTGATAACGCTGGCGTGAGACTGGGTAAGCATCGTAGCGACGGGGTCGTATTTTGCCGAAAAATCGAAAAGAGTAAAATAATTGGCCTCGGCGCCCATCCGGCGGCTGGCCCGTTCCGGTTTGACATCGATATTCGAGTGTTCATAGACGAGCGGGTTGGTTTCGAGTGTGAAATTCTCAAAGCAGATGCACTCGTCGAAATCGAGCTTGTTTTGCGCGTCCGGGTCGATAGGGTCGGCGTCGAATTCCGCCGGAACAATATCCACATTCCGCGCGGAGAGGGCGATATCCCATGTGTCCGTCGCGCTGCACATCGCAAAAAGGAAGCCGCCGCCCGCAACGTAATCGCGCAGTTTCAGGGCCACGGCGAGTTTTAAGTCGCTCACTTTGGTGAAGCCGAGCTTTCTCGCCATCTCCTGATTCGTCGCCACTTCCTGTTGATACCATAGCGCATTCCGATAGCTAGCGTAAAACTTCCCGTATTGACCAGTGAAATCCTCGTGATGAAGATGAATCCAATCGTAATCGTTCAGACGACCCGCGATAACTTCGGCGTCCCAGATAGTCTCGTAGGGCACTTCCGCGTATTCGAGCGCCAGCGTGACCGCATCGTCCCACGGCTCTTTATTCGACGGCGTGTATATGGCGATTTTCGGGGCCTTTTCGAGGAGAACCACCTCCATATTGTTCTCCTCGATCTCGTCGTATATCGAAGCGACCGTTACGCCGTCGATTATCTCGAACCGGACTCCCCTCAATCTGCAAAGGTCGGACAGGCCTTGCTCGGCAGGCATTAGAAAACTTCCGCCCCTGTAATTCAATAGCCACTCGACATTGTAGCCCTGTGTTAAGGCTGTGTATGTAACCCCATAGGCCTTAAGATGATCCGTCTGTGAGAGGCCCATCGGAATCAGCAATCGCTGGGCAAAACCGGCGGCGGCGAAGGTTAGCAATGCAAGTATTATCAAGTATGATTTTCTCATTGAACGGGTTCCTTATCCTTCGGGAGCCAACTATCGAGCCAACTCTTATCCTTCTTTGGTAAAAACTTCCGGTGGAAATCGTCCAGGCAAATCGTCTCGACCGACTCGCTCTCGATATCCTTTATCGTTATTTCATCCCTGAAGAAATCTACTTTTTCGACAGAAAACTTTCGCCCGCTCCATTCGTAAATCCGATCTTCATTCGGATAATCCCTGTTAAAACCGTCGTATGTGGACTGCTCGTATTCGAGACAGCAGAGAAGTCTGCCGCATGGGCCGGAAAGTTTGCCGGGATTGACCGCAAGATTCTGATCACGCGCGAACTGGGTCGAAATAGGGTTGAAATCCTTGAGCCAGCGGGTGCAGCATAGCTCGCGTCCGCACGGGCCGAGTCCCCCGATCTTCCTCGACTCATCGCGGACACCTATCTGCCGCAACTCGATACGAGTTCGATAGATGGATGCAAGGTCCTTGACCAGTTCCCGGAAATCTACCCTTTGCTCGGCTGTGAAATAGAAGGTCATTTTATTGTTGTCGAATTGCATTTCAACATCGATAAGCTTCATCCCGAGGCCCCGAAATACGATAAACTCCTTGCAGTTTTTTTTGGCATCATTTTCGCGCTCCCGGTTCGATTCAAGTTTTTCGATTTCCTCCGGTTTTGCCAGATGAAGAATTTCGAGCGGGTATTTACGCTGGGTAGAATCCATAGATTCTTCGGGAATATGCGATTTGATTCTACCGAGGTCGCGCCCTCTCTCCGCCATAACCAGGACACTGTCGCCGGGCTTCAGCGGCAGATGGTTGCGGTCGATGTAATAATCCACCCTGTTTCTTTTGAATTGGACGATGTAGTAATTCGCTCGCGGCGATGAATCATGCTCTGTCGAGTTTTTTTTATCTGCCATTATTTTATTCTCCAAATCGGAAATAGTGTGCGCTTAAAAGCAGCCATTCAATCGTGATAATATATATACGATACTCCAATTCGCAAGTGTAAAACTTCCTGTGGCCGCCACCGGTTATTTCATGATGCTTTCTTACTTCTTGCTGCGTAGCACCAACTGCGTAGCGAGGGTGCGAGAGAGCTTTCCAAAATATGCTATTGACAATGCGAAATGATCGAACTATGTTAAGATTCAGCAAAAGAAACCGAAAGCAAACTAATATTCTTTTTCAAGGAGGAGAAAAAATGAACGCGAAGTTACTCGCAATTGCCGCGTTAGTTATTCTGACCGGAACGCTCGCGGCGCTGGACGCTGAAGACTACATGCCGCTCGCAGTCGGTTACAGTTGGACGATGCAGGATTCTTCGGAAGATGTCATAGACACATTTGTTACGCAGATCGTGGACACGGCGACTATGCTGGGGTATCTGTCCTTTATATTTGTAGATGTTTATGAATATTAGGCGGATACGATGTTCATGCAGTCGCGCGCGGACAGCCTTTATATCCTCGAAGAGAACGAAGATTCGAGCGAATTTATGGAGATGTTATTTTTGCCGGCGGTTTTCAGTATCGGTGATTCGTGGGTTATGATCGAATTGGACACCTCCTGGTTCGATGTGCCATATACATATATTTATTCTATGGTCGTTACTAATCGGGCACAGGCGCTCGAAGACGTCGTTGTTCCCGCCGGAACTTTCGAAAGCAGTCTTAAACTCGATATGGTCGGCGAAAATTCCTACATTGTGATATCCGGTTCGGATACGATCCACGCAGAATCGGGCACGACCTTTGTGAACACTATGTGGTTTGGCGAGGACATCGGCCCGGTCAAATCATACGAAATCGATTATGAAGACGATACTATCGGGACTGTCTCCGTGCTCCTGTCCTACGATCTAAGCGGCATCGACGAGATACAGCAGGAACTCCCCGGCAAAATAGAGCTATCGACATATCCGAACCCTTTCAATTCGGTGGTGAATATAAGGGTTCAAGGGGTCGAGGGATCAAGGGTTCGAGTGGAGGTATTCGATATCAACGGGAAAAGGGTTCAAGGGGTCGAGGGATCGAGGATTCAAGGGGGAACACCGGGCGCCGAACACCGAACGCAGATAACCGAATTTATCTGGACACCCGACGAATCCCTCGGTTCTGGAGTTTATCTCGTCCGGGCGCGCTTCGACCCTTCGACAGGCTCAGGACATCGCGGGCTCAGCGACCGGGGGAACGAAACGGTCACGAAACGCGTCGTGTATTTGAAATAGGATAACCTGTTGTTTTTTAATAGGTTGAGGGAGTTTTTAGAGGCCGCGAGGAGGGGGAAAATCGCTTACAGGGGGTTATTGGAGCTTGCACGTGTCATATTAGAGCTTGCATGTCAATAGTTGGAGCTTGCAAGGATGAGACTGGAGTTTGCAGGGTTGAGGCTGGAGCTTGCAAGGATGAGACTGGAGTTTGCAGGGTTGAGGCTGAAGTTTGCAAGGATGAGGCTGGAGCTTGCAAGGTTGAGGCTGAAGCTTGTATTAGAAAAACGGATGACGTTGCTTAGCAGACGGGTCAACCACCGGTTGACCCCTACGATTTTTTTCTTATTACTCCGCTCTGCGGTGTAACGTAAAGGGCGACGCTCCGGGTCGATAGGGCGGGAAAAATGACGCGGAGCGTCGGGAAAGACGCGCCCACGCGGGAGCGTGGGTGCGAGAGAAAAAATTTATTCGGGAAAGGACAAAAATCGTGTAGTCGCACGTGTTTCTCCGGTGGTTTTGGACGCCGATGCCGTGGTGTCAGTCTCCGTAGTGGTAGTTTTAGCCGCCGAATCTGTGGTAAGAGGCAAAAACAGCGTGGTTCGATGTAATAACAGCGTGTTATAACCCAAAAAAAGCGTAGTTGAACCCAATAACTGCGTGGTTTTGGCCGCCGATTGCGTGGTGTTACGCTTCGAGCATTTGGTTGGGTCAAAAAGTTCGCTCTTTGACCGTCACCACGCGCTCTTTGACTGTCACCACGCGCTCTTTGACCGTCACCACCGGCTCTTTAACTGTCACCACCGACTCTTTGACCGTGACCACGCGTTCTTTAACTATCACCACCTAAGATTTGGCTTTTACCACCGAAGAAATGAGCGTGACCACCAAATCGATGGCCTTCACCACCGGGTCAATGACCGCCACCACTGCGTCAATGGCCATTTTTTCTTATTGCTACGCTCTGCGGTGTAACATAAAGGGCGACGCTCCGGGTCGATAGGGCGGGGAAAATGACGCAGAGCGTCGGGAAAGACGCACCCACGCGGGAGCGTGGGTGCGAGAGAGAATTCGATTTAAACAAAAAAGGGGCGAATTCCATTGGAATTCGCCCCTTTGATTTTGCTATGTGGGCGACCGAAAATCTCGCCCATGCTAATTCAGTTACTCCCGAATCGTCTCGAGTTCGAGAAGAACGCGGCGGTTGACCGTGCGGCCCTCGGGAAGGGCATTGTCGCCCAAAAGGATACGCTCGACAGTATTTCCGGTCCAGCGAAGTATCTCATAAGGCTTGCCCTCGCCAAAGCCATTCGCTTTAAGAGAAACGTTGCGCTCCGCGAGCCATTGGTCGAGTTGAGCCTGAGTGTCCAACTCGAGAAGATACATCATATAGCGGCGCAGATTGTCGAGTTCTCGTTCGGCGCGATGTTTGGAAAGAGCGATATTCGCATATTCCGGCCCGATAGAGTCCGCGTGTGCGGTAACGACGGCCACGACCCTCTGTCCGGCGCGTTCGGCGTCGGCGCGGGCAATAAACCTGCGGGCCACATACTCCACGCGCGTTTCGAGGAATTTCGAGGCCGGAACGTCCTGATCGAACTGGAACAGCACGATAACCAGACTCTCGATCCGCTTAGACTGGCGCGTAACCTGAATCTCCATCGTGTCCGAATATGTCAGGAATGTTTCGCCCATCTTGTCGCGGACATCGAGGCGCGCGAAATACTTGTGGTCGAAATCGAGAAGTTCACCGGCGTTGTCGCGCCAGTCCCAGGCGAGGCCCGAAGGAATTTCGCCGATTCCGGCGGCAAGCATGCGCACAACATCGCCATTATCGCTCACAATAACTATTCCGAAGCTATCGACACCGGCATCGACAGTGGCATCGACCTGCACGAGATTCTCCTCCCTGCCCTCGACAAGATAGTCCGTGAAGACCCTGTCGCCGATCCGGGGCCGCCAGATAACGCCCTCTGAATTCGGGAACATAAGCGTAACATCGGGATCGGCATCCGGCTCGTAAGCGACGTGGATGCGAATACGATCCTCGAGTTCTTCGCCGAGTTGATTGCGGATATAGCGTCCGACCGAAGAGGCCTTCCCGAATGCATTATCGGCCTCCTCGCGGGAATCCACATTGTAGTAGCTCTCGACGAGAATAACCACTTCCGGGTTCATATTGAGCAGGCTCTGTATCGGGCCGATATATCCACCGATCGCGGATAAGGCATCCGAACCGGGCGATATTGTTGGCGTGGGAATTTCGCCCAGAAAATCTTTTCCCTCCGGGAACCACGAGGACAGTTCCGCCCTGCGGTTTTCCTCGGACATAAGCCTTTTATCCTTCGGGATGAACTGATCGTCGAGGATGCCCGCGCGCGACCTGCCGGAGTTGAATCCGGTCTCGATCACTATAACGCGGTCCTTTGGCGCGCCCAGTGCGACGAGTTTATTCCCGACTGCGCGTCCGCGAGCGACGGCAAGGTTTTCGGCGCCTTCGCCCGGCTCGGAGAACTCATCGTAATAGCCGCGAACGTGAATGGTGACGTCCGGGTTGAGTTTCATCCTCTCCGCAATTGTGCTCATCATAGCGTCGAAACGCGGGTCGATCTTGGAGTCGCCCTCGGCGAAGAAAACGATTGGAATAATCGGCTCTTCTTCCTGATAGAGAGTGAGTTTGCTAACCATTAACTTGCTGTCGCGCGGCGTGATCATGCCTTCCGGCGTGAGGAAAACATCGCATTCGCCCATGCCGACGTTGTTATCCTCATTCTCTTCGCGAATCTTGCCGTTTATGTCCGGCAGGCGGTCGCCCTTGTCGTCGATACTGACAAATATCGTGTAATGCCCTCTGGCGGGCGGCGACCAATTCCAGGAAAGGCGACGGCGTTCGGCCACTTCGAAATTGTATTTTTTTATCGGGACGGCAAGGAGCCAATCGCCCATATCGTCCTGATAATATACAGCGATTCGGACGCCGTTCTCGTCTATCTCGCCGCGATTTTCGACAAGAGTTCGGATTTCGAGCTGGTCGCCAATAACGCTTCGAACCGGCGTTATCTCGACCAGACCGTCGGCCAGTTCGAGGTCGCGGATCGGCGGCGGAGGCGGATCGAGAGTAAGGTTCACCGCCACTTTATGTGTGGTGAAGAACTCCCCGCCAAGCTCGTTGAGCGCCGGATACAGGGCGGCATAATCTATTCCCCATCCGAAACGCTCGCCCATGTGAACATAGGAAAGACCCAGCGCGGCCTCGTCGCGGTTCAATCCGCCGCGAAGAGCAAAGCTCTCTCCGAGCCATTTCTCCAGACCGGCGTGGAACTTCATGTCCGGATCGCCGTTTATGTCGCGCATGACATATTCGATGTCCACGGAGGGTGTGAAGCCTTTATAATGTAAGGCTAATCCGCCGCGGAATGTCATCGGCTGTTTGTCCATATCGCCGCCAGAGCCGGAAATCGAGATATCCGGCTGCAAGACGTCTTTAGCAACGGCGCCGATAGACAGCCAGCTCGAAGGCCGGAAAACCAATCCGACGTCGGCGGAATAGGCCATGCTGGAGTTGCCGGAACTGAAAACCTCGTCGGTCGGATCGAAATCGTCGCTGAAATTGGCCTCGTTGAACGAGCTTCGTATCAGCTTGAAATTCGCGCCGAGAGCGAGATGGTTGCCGTAGGCGGGGCCGTAAAACCGCTTGGCATATCCGATAGTTACGTGCATCTGGCTATAGACGTCGGAGAAATACTGCGCGAACGAGAAGCCGTAGCTTCCGCCGTTGCCGTAGAGACCGAGGTGATTGACGAAGCCCGCGAAACCCTCGTTGAGTCCGTCGTTATCGACACCGAGATAGAGCCGCGAATAGCTGGCGGTGAAGGCCAGATTACGGAAAGATTCCATTCCGGCCGGATTCCAGGCCGGAGCGTTGGCGTCGCGGGAAAGGGCGGTGTATGCTCCGCCGTTGCCGAGCGGACGCGCGCC
>DAOWNU010000259.1 GCA_030642425.1 bacterium
CATCCGCCGACGGCCAAAGAATCGAAACAACCCCACAGGCATACGCGAAAGACGTAATCCTTCGTGTGATCGGTGTACCAAAAGCAGCTGCCGTCCCACGTAATCCCCTCGGGGCCGAATCCTGCGGTGGACGACAGCGCGAAACTGTCGATAATATTCCCCGCAAAATCGAATTGCAGGAGGATATGTCCCGCCGGTCCGGGGTTCCTCAAAAGCCAGATATCTCCCAGCGCGAACACCATGGCATCGACAGTAGTTCCGCCGGGGAAAAGGGCCGGATGCAACGTCTCCAGATCGAGCCAGATTGTCGAGGTGTATGGCGGAACCGGATCGACCTCGTATATTTTGCCGCGAGAATCGGTCGCGTAGAAATGGCTGCCGAACCATGCGATCCCCTGCCCCCATCGCGAAGGCGGGATAAGCGCGTCCGAGGAATCGACTATCGTGCAGGTCGAGACGTCGAACTTGAAAAGCTTCGCGCGCTGGCCGGAAAGCCCGCCGCCGAGTATCCAGAGATAGCCGTCGTGCCACTCGCAATCGGCGGTATAACCGTCGAAAAGGTCGTCGGTTACGCACGAATCGGCGAAAATCTCGTGCGTTGCCGGATCGACACGGAACACCCTTTGAGTGTCATTTGGGTCGACATACCAGCTTCGTGTAACGCGCAGATATTCGCCGTCCCAGGCGACCCCCTCGGCGTCGGGGATATAGAAAGAATCGGTTACCGTGAGTATCTCCGTGGTTTCGTTGAAAATGTTTATACCGGCAACGAAACCGCAGCCTTCGTGGCCGGGGTAATCGGCGCCCATATCCCAGATAAAGCAGTGCGTTCCCGACTCGACCCAGCCAATATTCGGCGGCGGATAACCCGTTATCGTATCGAAAATAGCATGAACCGGAACGGCCGCGCCTAAATTAGTAAGCTCGAATTCGACGAAGATAGAATCGCCGCCGGTGTCGTCCACGTCGTAACATATCTGAACCAGATTTTTGCCGTCGCAGTCGGTCTCTTCCCAGAACCAAACGGAATCGATGGAAATGGAACAAAAGAAAACGTCGGAAGAATACATTTCCTGACCGTCGTCGGAGTCGAGGTCCTGCTGGCGAAGCTGGAGGCCGAAGTTCGGCCCGGCAACCCAATTGTCGTAAAGTGTGTCGATGTTCAGCGCGAACCAGCCCTCCCAGTTCGGGGACGGCGGCGTCTATTGGTCGGAAGCTATCGTCATATTCACTGTGGGAGCGGTTTCCCATGTGATAGCGGCCTCGTCCCACGCGCCGGTAACAAGATAAGCCTGTATCCAGTTTGCGTTCGTGGCCGTCCCGTATTTATACAGCCATATCTGACAGGTTTCGAGCGAGTCGAAGGTCGTAACGAGAGTGTCGAAACGAATGAATGAGCGCCTCGTCCAGTGCCAGTCTTCTTTTAGCGCAAGGTTGGGCAAATCGCCATAATTGATGCTGTCGCAATAGATGCCGTCGATGGGCCAGTTCCCGTTGTGGCAGATATAGGCGTCGAAACCCTCGCTGTGCGGCTGGAAGGTGAGGCTGTCCAGCGTCCCGCCGGACCAATACAGAACGCGGAATTTCGGCATAAGAAGTTCCTGGCCGAAAAGCGGGGTGAACGCTATTACGAAGAGAAGAATGAAAAACTTTCGTGCAGTTATCGACATCTATTCTTCCATAAGCATTTTTTCAAAAAGTGGTTTTAGTGCAGGTATGTCTCTCTTTACTGTTTCCCATACCCTTTCCAAACTCACGCCAAAGTATGCATGGATTACCTTATCCCGCATTCCCGAAATATTTTTCCATGGAATCCGGGGATATTTCTCTCTAAATTCGTCCGGAACATTTTTGGCCGCCTCCCCTATAATTTCTATAGCTCTAAGAACCGCGTAGATGGTCTTTGTGTTTCCGGCAAAATCATCGTAACTCATGCCATTTACAAACTCGATTGCATTTCGCATTGCTTCGATTATATCTTGAATATAATCGCCAATTTCCCTTTTCATAAATTAACCACCTCCGCCAGAATGTGTCTCCCGATTCTCGGTTTTAGCGCCTTTTTTTCCACCAGGTCCACTTTTGTTTCCAATAATTCGCTGAGATAAATCTCGAGTCCGACAAACTCGAGGAGACTCATCTTCCCGGACGGGATAAACTCCACCAATATATCGATGTCGCTGTTTTTCCCCTGCTCTCCTCTTACATAAGAGCCAAAAATGCCTATTTCCCGAACACCATATTTTCTGCAAAGCTCATCCCTGTGCTCACGCAGAATTTTTTTTATTTTCTCGACGGTCATAATGTTTCATCCAGATTTTGAGAGTGTTCTATGAGAAGGTTCCTTTTTTAACGACTCGTGAATAATCCGTTTCCCCCGGATTTATATATATCCCTAAACCTTAATAAGCGCGGCGTCGAACCTAATAGGCATAGCGTCTCGCTATGCGAAAACTATTGTCGAGCGAGACGCTCGACCTATTACAAGGTAATCGATCGAAGACCATAATAGAACACATGCCGCTTATTTTACCAGCAGCGCCCTTCTCGTAATAGTTTTTTCGCCATAATGCATCTTAATAAGATATACACCGGAGGCCGAATTTTCCAGTTTTAGGGCGAATTCGTGAATGCCCGCCTCGATGCGCCCCGAGAATATCCTTTCGACCAATCTGCCGTCGATATCGAACGCGGAAAGCTCGACCTCGCAATTTTTCGGCAGATCGATCTCGATTTCAGCCGCCGAATTGAACGGGTTCGGATAAACGTTTATCGCCATGGCCACAGGTCTTATTTCCGACCCGGCGATACCGACATTCTCCCAGCCGGGCGTGCCGCTGCCGCCGCTTGGCTCCCAGCTTAACGGGTCGCTATTATCGAAATCTGGGTCGATAAGCGAGAGCGATGGGCCGTCGCCGTCCGGCGCCGTCGGCCACGGGGCATCGTCCGAATAATAAACATAATCCATCAGAGTTCCCTCGTCGTTATAAAGCCTGACCGCGTCCCCGCTGTTGTTCAGGTTGAAACCGACCGGGCCGAGAACGCCGGTGATAGAATAATAATTTTCGAGCGAATCGACATCGACGGAAACAACGAGATAGCCGTCGGGCGGGACAACGCTTCGGGAATCGGAAGGTATCACGAAACTGTTGAAATCGTTATTGTCCTTGATTATCCACCCACCGGCATCGATAGCGGTCGAGCCGCGATTGAAGAACTCGATGAACTCGAAATAATCGTCCGAATGGGGCGACGCCGGGTTATACATGATTTCGTTTATCACAAGGTCGCCGTCGATAGTGTCGCCGGTCGTGACGAAATAGGCGAACGTCCAGCTTGTGTCCGAATGCCCGCCGTCGTCCTCGACAACGAGATAGTAACGCATCTCCGACCCGGCCGGATGCGCGTCGATAATCGCGCCCCAAACATCGTCGCCGGCCGTGCCGTCGCCGTGAGCGCCGTCGTCCGCCATTGAAAGAGAATCCTCCGGTCCGTCATCGACACGGAAAAAGCAAAGCGCCTTGGTGATCGTTCCCTCGTCGGTGATAGTGGCCGTTATCGCGACATCGTCCGTGGCGATAGGAAACTCCGGCGTGTGTTGAATGTCCGTAACCGAAGGCGGGAAATCGCCGCCCGGATCGTAGATAGAGTTCTCCGCGCCCGGCGTTCCGCCCATCGGGACACTCGGCCCCCAGTTTGCGGCCATTGTCGAAGGCCCGGCGGGATCGATCCTTTCGAGCGAAGGCCCGTCGCCGTCCGCGCCCCAGCCGTCGTCGTAATCAACCTCGTCGATAACGATTGTTCCCTCGAGAAGAATAACCTCGTCGCCGCTGTTGGAGAGTGTAATTTCTCCCGAAGTCGCATCGACATCCG
>DAOWNU010000045.1 GCA_030642425.1 bacterium
GAGGCCCACGCGGTTCCGACGGGCAGCATGATACCGACGATTATCCCGCAAGAATATCTGCTGGCGGAAAAACTGTCCTACCGTTTCAGCGACCCGCGGCCCGGGGATGTTGTCGTGTTCAAATATCCGGTCGATGGCAAAACCGACTATGTCAAAAGGTGTGTGGCGAGCGCCGGGCAGACTGTGGAAGTCCGCGACCGGGTTTTATATATAGACGGCGTCGCTGTCCCGGACAGCCACGCGCATTTCTCGAACAATAATAAACCGGTGCCGTTTCTTTTCCATTTTTCGCCCGGCGAATGGCAAGAAGCCTGGGAAAACAGGGGTTACAGCCCCAACGGGATGAGCGCGTATCTGGCGAAAAAGGTCCGGGGAAACCCCGGAGAGTATCTCAAATATTTCGCCTATTACGCCGTCGAACAGGCGGCAAAAGATAATATTATAATCGACCGCGATTCGCTGACGCACGCCGTTATCACGTCCAAAGCCGAAGGCAATACCTGGCCGGAATTCGCGCGGAACTCGCTTCTCGCGGGATTCGAACGGGTTCTCGGCGAGAATTTCTCCAACGAAACGATAGTCCCGATAATAGAGCGCACAATTCACTCGGTTCCGCCCGCCTTTATCGGGCTTGCGATAGCGGACAATTTCCCGAAGGTTACAATTCCGAAGGACATGATAATGTGCATGGGCGACAACCGCTGCGAAAGCGCGGACTCGCGCTACTGGGGGCCGGTGGAACTCAGCAGGGTCAAGGGACGGCCGGTTATGCTTTATTATTCGCTCGTCAACAAGCCGCCCGATCCGGGGAACCCGCCGACAATGCTGGACAACGTTCTGGTTTTGGTGGGGAGCATTTTCCGCCCGTGGGATATACGTTTCCACAGATTTTTCAAATTGCTTTTCTGAGCCGGGGCGATGCATCATTCCAAAATATTAGAACTGTCCGGTGTCGGCGTGCGCAAGCGGCGCTCCAGAGAGGACGAGTATTCGTGGATACTTCGCGGCCTCGACCTTACAGTGTTTGCCGGAGAGCGACTCGCGCTGATAGGCGATTCCGGTTCCGGGAAAACGACATTGCTGCGCGTGCTCGCCGATCTCGAGCCTATCCGCGAAGGTGAAATCTTATTTAATAATACGCCGGTCCGGGATTTGAATCCCTCCGATTACCGGCGCAAAGTGGGCCTCGTGCAGCAGACACCCGCGCTGTTCGACGTCGATGTCGAATACAATCTCCAGTTCGCGCCAAAACTCGAAAATAAGGAATTCTCGCGGGAAGAACTTATCTCTCTGCTGGCAAAAGTGGGGCTTGGGGAAAAGCTACTCGGGGCAAAGGTGGAAACGCTCTCGGTCGGGCAGGCCATGCGTGTCGCTATCGCGCGGACACTGTCGATGGCGCCGTCGGTTCTGCTCATGGACGAGCCGACATCCGCCCTCGACCCGCTTTCTTCGCACAAAATACTCGAGCTTGTGAAAAATCTTTCTCGCGAGATGGCGATGACAGCCGTGCTCGTCCTGCACGATATGGAATTCGCAAAAAACGGCGCCGACCGAGTTGCGCTGCTGCACGACGGCAGGATTGCGGCCTGCACCGGCTCGAAAGAATTCTTCTCGAACCCGCCCACCGACCTTGCAAAACGATTTGCCGAAGGGCTATCGCGCGGGGGTTTCGATGCATGATGTAATCCACATATCGATTTGGGCGCTTGTCGGCGCCGCCGGGATGGTGGTTGTCGCGGCTATCGTAAGCAGAATCCTCCGGCTTCGTCTGGAGAAAGACCTACTGGTCGCAACACTGCGCGCATTTGTCCAGCTTATGGTCGTGGGCTATATTCTGGATTGGATATTCGATGTAAACCGGTGGTTCCTCGTTTCGGCGTGGATAATCCTGATGATCGGGATCGCTTCCTATAACGCCATGCGCCGCCAGACAGCGCATTTTCCGGGGCTTTTGCCGAGATTCGGGCTTGCGATAATCCTGTCGAGCGCCTTCTCGATGGCCATCGGTGTCGGGCTGATAATTCATCCAAGCCCCTTCTGGAATCCGCAATATCTTATCCCAATCGGGGGGATGATTATCGGCAACAGTATGACCGCCGCCGCGCTCTCGATAAACCGGCTCACCTCCGAGATGAAAACCGGACGCGGCGCGGTTGAGGCCGCGCTTTCGCTGGGCGCTTCCAGACATATCGCGACTCTGCCCGCAATGCGGGCTTCAGTGAAAGCGGGGATGCTGCACATAATCACCAACACGATGGTTGTCGGTCTGGTTCACCTGCCGGGGATGATGACCGGCCAGATAGTCGGGGGGGTCGATCCTGGCGAGGCGGTGCGATACCAGATAATAATCATGTATATCCTGATGACCTCGAACACACTATCCGCGTTGACATCCGTGATGCTAATCCGGGGATTGTATTTTAACAAAAGGGACCAGCTTGTGATACCGGAATGACGCAGGGGCGACCGCCACATATATCTTCCAGATTTTTTTAAAAAGTAATTGACATATCTAAACCCAGTCATATCTTAACACATGAGAATATGAATGGTTATGAATATAACATATCACTCGAAGTTATGTTTCAGGC
The DNA here is from genome assembly GCA_030642425.1 of bacterium. Lineage (GTDB taxonomy): Bacteria > UBP14 > UBA6098 > UBA6098 > UBA6098 > DAOWNU01. Next base: position 2,592 of record DAOWNU010000045.1, read on the forward strand.
ACTATCCTCACCTGTGCGAGTTGATATTGTGCGTTTTCTCGGCGCTGGACCAAGTTGTGTAAATGCTATCGCCGGGGAGCTTTCGGTCGCACAAAGTGTGGTTTCACAACATCTCAGAGTTCTGCGGCTCGCAGGCCTTGTCGAGATGAAAAAACATGGCAAGTTTGCACATTATTCCATTCGGCACGATGCTATCGATGCCTTGCGGGAATTTTTAAGGTCTTTATGCCATTGTGATTGCCATTCAAATTCAATAGAAGAAAAGTGCAAATGCGACTATCGGAAACCGAATAAACCCATAGAAGGAGGTAAAGATGTGTGAATCAAGTAACTGCGGGCATGGTGAACGTCATCATCCCCACCACTCTCATTATCGACATTCAATCGGTCACGAAGATTGCTGTTGTGGAGGAACCCATCGAGACTCTATCAGCAAAGAGGAAAGGGTAAAGAGGTTGAAGCAGTATAAGGAAGAGCTGGAAACCGAATTGACTAATGTAAATGAGCTTCTGGAGGAAAAACTTTAAACACAGAAGATAAAAAAGAAAAGCCCTCGTTTATATGGGTTTTTTTTTTCTGTTTCTCCTCAAATGTCGAATGATCTATGTCTTATCCTATTGCATGCTATTAAGTTAAGAAATATGAGTTGCATTAGGATTTAGGATTTCATTAGTCATTAGGATTTCGTCATTTGATATTTTCAGCAATCTCTATTTATGATAACTCTCGCCGCGAATAATGGTCATCGCTCGATAGAGCTGCTCCAGAAAAAGCAGCTGAGCGAGGTCGTGCTGAAGTGTCATCCGCGAGAGTGACATCACCATATCCGCCCTCGATTTGACACTTTCGCACAATCCGTAAGCCCCGCCTATCACGAATGTTATCGTCGAAGAATAACTTCTCGCGACCGAAAGCCAGTTGGCGAACTCGACCGATCGAAGCATGTTTCCCTCTTCGCCGAGCGCAACGAGACATCCAGCCTCGCCGAGCGTCTTAATTATCCGCGCGCCCTCTTCCTTGATAATCTTCTTAGCGTCCGACCCCTTCGACTGTTTTATCGATACAGTTTCGATATCGCAATAGTGTTTTAGCCGCCGGAGGTAATGCTCGACCGGGTCGCGGAGAAGTTCGGATAGCTTGCCGATATATATCAGGCGGATTTTCATGCGCCGATTATTTTTTTCGATTTGCTCGCTCCGATGCGGGTGGCTCCGGCCTTAATCATCGCAATCGCGGTCTCGAAATCTCCAATCCCGCCGGAAGCCTTCACGCCGAGCGCCCCGCCGACAACCCTCGACATGAGTGATATCGCCCCGACAGTCGCGCCGCTGGAAGAAAATCCGGTGCTCGTTTTGACATACGCCGCCCCCGCGCAGGCCGAAACTGCACAGGCCCGGACGATCTCTTCCCCGGTCAGAAGACATGTTTCGAGGATGACTTTTACGGGAACGGGACCGGCCCTTTCGACAACGCCGACAATATCCGCGAAAACCGCCGCCCAAATTCCCTCTTTAATAAGGCCGATATTTGCGACCATATCGAGTTCTTCCGCGCCGTCTTCGACCGCCCGCATGCATTCTGCGGCCTTTATCCCGGTCGTGTTCGCCCCGAGCGGGAACCCTATCACGGTGCAAACCATCGGGGTGGCGCTCTCGAGTTCCTCCACAGCGAGAGAGACCCGGCACGGGTTCACACAGACGCTCGCAAAACGGTGTTTTTCCGCCTCGGCGCAAAGCAGGATAATATCTTCGCGCGTTATTGCCGGGCCGAGAGCGGTATGATCTATCAGCGGGGCGAGGCAATGCGGTTTGTCCATTTTCGCCTGAAGAACCAGACGGGCGTCCTCCATCATGCGCCAGTTCGGGTCGATATTGAGAATTTTCGGCGGCCCGAATTGGGCGGAAATTTCTTCCACTATCGCGCGGATCGATTCATCGTTCATTTTCCCTCTAATTGTAGATTACTGAGTATTACCAAAAAGCGAAAAAGCTTGTTAATCAGTTTCAATTAAACATTAGAAATACAAATGTCAAATCAAATTCAAAGCTAAATGTCAAAATCGCCGCGCGGCGGTTTTTAGCAAACATCATCCCCGACAATGCCGATTTTGGAAAATGTCTTTTTTTTGTTGACATTATACGGAGCGTTCGTATATTGGCTTGGCCTGCGAATAAACCCTGCGGGCGGGCATTAATACGGGGCCGACGCGCTCCGAGCCTCGGGTGCGGGAGACGCCCCCGCGTAACTGGCGGCAAAACGAAAGTAGCGCAACCTTATAAATAAAGGCTGCTAAAAGGCTTAAATACTGAGGGCGATTAGCTCAGTTGGTTAGAGTACTTGCTTGACATGCAAGAAGTCACTGGTTCGAATCCAGTATCGCCCACCATATTTATAAGGCGCTTTCGGCGTCTTTTTTATTTGATGATTTAGGGAAAAACATGGCCGAGAAAATTACACTAGTCCTTCCCGACGGCAACCGGCTGGAATTCGACCGGGGGACAACCGGAATGCAGATCGCGGAATCGATAGGCACCGGACTGGCCCGCGCCGCGCTGGCTGTCGAGATCGATGGGACAATACAGGATTTGAGCGCCCCAATCGACAACGGCGGCGGTTTCCGTATTCTCACCTTCAACGACGATGAGGGCAAGCAAATTTTCTGGCATTCTTCTTCGCACATTATGGCCGAGGCGGTTAGAGAACTGTATCCCGATGTCAAGGTGGCTATCGGCCCGGCTATCGAACATGGCTTTTATTACGATTTCGACCGCGAAGAGCCATTCACGCTCGAAAATCTGACCGCTATCGAGGCGAAAATGAAGGAGCTTATCCGGGAGGGTCGCGTATTCGACCGATGCGAGATCTCTCGAAAAAAGGCTATCGAACGGTTCGGGAAAGAGGGCGAGATATACAAAATAGAACTTATCGGGGAAATTCCGCCCGGCGAAACGGTTAGCCTTTATACTTCGGGAAAATTTGCCGACCTCTGCCGCGGGCCGCATATTCCAAACGCCGCAGCAATTAAGTCGTTCAAGCTGCTCTCGGTCGCCGGAGCCTATTGGCGAGGGGACGAGAACAATAAAATGCTCCAGCGGATTTACGGCGTCAGCTTCCCGAAAAAGGCGATGTTGAGTGAATTTCTCGAAATGCTCGAGCAGGCAAAGGCGCGAGACCATCGCAAACTCGGCAAGGAACTCGACCTGTTCTCCATTAATGAGGATATCGGCCCCGGGTTGGTGCTGTGGCACCCGAAAGGCGCGATTATCCGCGAGGTTATCGAGGATTACTGGCGCAAGCGGCACCGCGAAGAAGGCTATATGCCTGTTTTCACGCCGCTGGTTGGCAGGGCAAAGCTATGGGAAACTTCTGGGCATCTCGGTTTTTATAACGAGAACATGTATCCCGCGATGGAATTCGAAGAGGGCAGCGCATATTTTGTCCGTCCGATGAATTGCCCGTTCCATATAGCGATATACAATTCCCGCCTGCGGAGCTATCGGGAACTGCCGATACGCTATTCCGAGCTTGGCGCGGATTATCGTTACGAGCGCAGCGGCGTTTTGCACGGCCTTTTGCGGGTCCGCGGTTTCACGATGGACGACGCGCACATTTTCTGCACTCCCGACCAAATTCTCGACGAGATTATGAAGGTCTATATATTCTCGCTGGATATTCTCCGGGCATTCGGTTTCGAGGAATTCGGCATATATCTGTCCACGCGGCCCGAAAAATATGTTGGCGAAAAAGCGTTGTGGGACAGGGCCACCGAAGCGCTGAAAACCGCGCTCGACAAGATGGGCCTGCCGTATAAAATCGACGAGGGCGGCGGCGCTTTTTACGGCCCGAAAATCGATATCAAGGTCAAAGACGCGCTTGGCCGCGAATGGCAGACGACCACTATCCAGTTCGATTTCAACGAGCCGGAGCGTTTCGATATTACTTATATCGACGAGGACAGCCATAAGAAACGGCCCTTTATGGTGCATCGCGCCTTGCTCGGCAGTCTCGAAAGATTTTTCGCCTGCCTTGTGGAGCATTACGCGGGCAATTTCCCGATGTGGCTCGCGCCGGTGCAGTCGGTCGTCATCCCGGTGTCCGAAAAATATGCCGATTACGGCGAAGAGATCGTGAAAATGCTTTTTTCGAGGGGCATCCGGATCGAACTCGACAACCGGCCGGAAACGATGGGATATCGTATCCGCGAGGCCGAAACCAATAAAATACCGTATATGTTGATAGTCGGTGAACGCGAACGGACCGCGAAAAGCGCGAGTCTCAGGAGCCACGGCGAAGGCGACCTCGGGTCGATTTCTCTCGATGAAATAATTTCGAGGTTCGAGCGCGAAAGCCGGCCGCCAAATAGAAAAAATTTATAGACTTCATTCAAGGAGGAGAAGATTTATAAAAAGAATTTTAGGAGCAGGAATACGGAGAGGATCAACGAGGGAATCCGTATCTCGGAAGTCAGATTGATCGACGAGAATGGAGAGCAAGTCGGCGTTGTTCCAACAAAAGTAGCCCTGGAGATGCCTATAATAAAGGACTCGATCTTGTCGAGATTCAGCCGACCGCAAGGCCTCCCGTGGCCAAAATTATGGATTACGGCAAGTATAAATATGAAAAATCCAAAAAGGCCAAAGAATCTCGAAAAAAACAGCATACTCAAACGGTCAAGGAAATGAGATTTTCCGCAAAAATATCCGACCACGACTATGGCTACAAAATGAGGCACGTCCGGGATTTTCTGCTTCATAAGGATAAGGTCAAGGCTTCCATGCGTTTCCGGGGCCGCGAGATAACACATGTCGAACGCGGCAAGGAAATTATGGAAAAGCTGAAAGCGGATGTGGAAGATATCGCGCGGGTCGAGCAGGAACCCAAGCTCGAAGGTAACACCATGACTCTCATGCTTGGCCCGGACCCGAAAAAGATAGCGATTTACGAGAGAAAAATGAAAAAAGAGGTTGAGAAATCAGCCGAGGACAAATAACAAGAAAGGATTGATCATGTCGAAGCTGAAAAAGTATAAGATCAAAACGAGAAAGAGCGTCAAGAAGCGGTTTAAGGTGACCGGAACCGGCAAATTGGTGCATCACCGGTCGGGGACGATTCATTTTGGGCGCAGAAAACGCGGAAGTCGCAAACGCGCGCTCAGGATATTGGGCGTCGTCAGTCCCGGCCACGCTAAAAACGTCCGCAGGTCACTGGGCAAGTTGAAGTAGTGTTTTCATAACAATTATGGAGGTTAAATAATGTCAAGAAATACCGGAAAAGTAGCTGCACGCAGGAAGCGCAAAGAATATTTAAAGGCCGCAAAGGGCTATTATGGCTCGCGCCACCGCTTGTATAGAACCAGCCGGGAGATTGTCGAGCGGGCATGGCAGTTTTCATATAAGCATCGCCGGACGAAGAAACGCGATTTCAGGCGGCTCTGGATCGCCCGGATCAACGCGGCGGCCCGTATCGAGGGCACGACATACAGCTCGATGATTTTCGGGCTTAAAACCGCGGGTGTCGAGCTTAATCGTAAGGCGCTCGCGCATATTGCGGTTACAGACCCGAATGCCTTCTCGAAGCTGGCGGAAATCGCAAAAAAGAATATTTAACATGCTCGACAGGCTGAAAATCCTGCGGGAAGAGGCCCTCGCCGCTATCGAGATGGCCGCTTCTCAGGCCGATCTGGACGGGGTCCGCGCGAAATATCTCGGCAGGAAGGGTGAGTTGGCCGGGATAATGAAATCCCTCGGCTCGCTTTCCGCCGATATGCGCCCGCTTGTCGGGAAGGAATCAAACCAAATAAAGCAAATCCTCGAGAAGGCTTATCGAAAAAGGCTCGACGAGATCAAATCCGGGTTAAAACCGGCACAAAAGACCATTCCGGCAAGCGGGCGCTGGACTCCCGCCGATATTACTCTGCCGGGGCGACGGCCTATCGTGGGACGCAGGCACGTTTTCAGGGCCATGCTCGACGAGATAATCGATATCTTCTTCGGCATGGGCTTTTCGGTCGCTCTCGGCCCGGATATCGACACGGCGTTCAACAATTTCGACGCTCTCAACACGCCGCCGGATCATCCGAGCCGCGATATCGGCGACACATTCTACATGAAAGGCTTTTCGCCCGAAGACCGGGACGCGCTGCTTCTTCGCACTCACACGAGTCCGGTGCAAATCCGCACGATGAAATCGCAAAAGCCGCCGATACGGATTATCGCTCCCGGACGGTGCTATCGCAAGGACACGCCCGACGCCACGCACTATTTCAGTTTCTGGCAGGTGGAGGGGCTTTATATCGATAAGAATGTTACGATGGCCGACCTCAAAGGCGTCCTGACCGCATTCGCTACCAAACTTATGGGCCGTGGAACCGAGATAAGATTCCGCCCGCATTTTTTCCCATTCACCGAGCCGAGTGTCGAATACGATTTCACCTGTATTTGCGGCGGCAAGGGCTGCCGTATATGCAAGGGCACCGGTTGGATCGAAATATCCGGCGCGGGGATGGTCGATCCCGAGGTTTTCAAGGCCGTGGGATACGACCCCGAACTCTGGAGCGGCTGCATATCAGGCGCCTTTCAAGAACACGAGCTCCTCCTTCAGCTCGAGCGTGCCGGCTTCACTGGAATCCAGATCGACAAGTGGGAGGCCGAGCCCTTCGCGGTCGAGCAGGGGATCGAGTTCCGTTCGATCACCGTTACAGCCTACAAGGACGAAGCGACGCCACGGCTCGAGGCCGGCCAGGCGATTTTGTACCGAGGTCCGTGGAAGCGCGTAGAAGACGATGCCGGGAATATCCTCGAGCGTGGCGTTCGAACCGCTGTCTGCGAGCGCAGTCACCGAACACTCACGTCACCCCCCTACGCGACCGAAACCCTAGGCATCGAACCTGCGACGGCGATGGCGGATCGCGAC
>DAOWNU010000477.1 GCA_030642425.1 bacterium
ATTATTGTTATATCGGCGAGCGGCACGGAGGCCCCGTTCACAAAGAAAGACAGCGAGGCCATATCGAGCGCGCCGAATTGGGGATTTTCAAAAAACGCGATTATCCGCTGGCTCGCGCAACTCGTTATACCGCCGCAGGGCGATGGCATCTCGTAAATTATCTCCGGCGGGCAGAAACTCAGATAGGTCGTGTCGTCCGAGCCGATATAATCTCCGAGGACTGTAACATCCACGGAAAGATTGATAAGGGAATCGAGACAATACAGACTCGCGAGATGGCGGAAATTATAGCAGCAGGGAATATTGGCAATGGCCTCGGAAAGCGTGGCGACCATCTCGTCGTATTCGGTGGCATCGAGATCGCTCCAGATTCCGCCTGTCGATTCGGCGAGTTCACGATATCCGCAATAATATTGCCGGTCGGGAGAATCCCCCGAAAGAGGATACCATTGCATATTGGAGTCGGTCGGGCAAACCGCAAAGAAAGTTACGGATTCCGCCCAGCAGTAATCCATGATTTTAAAAAGAGAAGAGTCCTCCTCGTCGAAATACGGAACGCAGGGGGCAGTTTCGACCTGAACCTCCTCATCGGTGAACATAACAACCGTTTTCCGGCATTCGGAGCGCCAATCGAGAGTATCGACCGCCCACCATAACGCGCCAAACTGGTCTTCCCAGCCGCTGCCCCTGAATGCCCAGGCCAGGTCGAAATACATCTCGACAGCGGCAAACAGTTTGTGGAATTCCGTCGCATTAGAAGCCCAAATATCGGGGCCGGTGGAGCATGGTATCGCGGATGAATAATCCGTGTGAACCAGAACGCGAACGCCGTCGATATCCTCCGGACAGCCGTTGAAAACCGCCATCGATACTCTGTAGTCGATACCCGCCAGACCCGAGGCGAAAATGGCAAGCGCGGTGGAAAACGAATCGACATTATCGTCCATAGAGCCGGATAGATCGAACAGGAGGATCATGTCCGCACACGCCCCCTCGCAGGAATTTAGAAGCTCGATATTCGGCGGCACGATAGGCGTTGTGTTCTCGTAGAACGAAAAATCGGACATAATAAGCTCGGGAATATACCAGCCGTTGGAGTCGAACACGCACACCGTCGTATAGACGTGCATGCAGTCCATATCCTTATCGATATCCGTAACCTCGATAATTCCGCTCTGGCCGAAAGCCACGCACGAAATAAAAATGCAAGTCAATCCAATCCACTTGAGCATAATATCCCTTTCTGTGGATGAGTTTAAGAGGGGTTTGAGGAACTAATACTCACCCGTTTTTTATATAAATGTTTTTCAAATAATTTTTGACTTTCTCGAAATTTCGTTGTTTATTCGATATGGAATTAACCGATCTTTGTAAAAAATGGGTTAAAATGCCCAAAAGGCTGTAAGTTACTGCTCTTTCTTATGTTATAATAATTTAAAATGCGGAATGTGGCGAAAAACATGCTCCGGGTGGCCAAAACATTGCCCCGAGAGCCCTCTGCG
>DAOWNU010000275.1 GCA_030642425.1 bacterium
GCCCGTTCGACGACGGGACGGGAGACCCGTCCCCTACGGGATTGTTTACCGGGATTGTTTCGACCATCCTCCCGTTTATGTCGAATATCTCCACGCGGGAGGGTCTCAGACCCTCCCCTACGGTAATTGTTACTGCCGAATTGAACGGGTTGGGATATGCCGAGATTGCGATATTCTCCGGTCTCGCGGCGGGGGCGTGCTCGCCGATTGCCGTGTAGCCGAGGGAGTCGGTTTTAATGATATAAATGTTATACAATCCTGCGCCGAAGGACCTAGTCTTTCCTGCGATTATGTATCCGCCGTCGGGGGTCTGGCGAACGGAATAACCTTTATCAGAATCGGCTTCACCGTAAGTCTGAATCCATAATCCATCGCCGTCGGCGTCGGTTTTCGCCAAAAAGACATCAGATAGGCTGGTGTTATATCCAACAACAATAAAACCGCCGTCGCCCGTCTGGCGACATTCGTATAAATAATAGCAATGACCATAATCATGCGTCCAAAGTGTGTTCCCATCGCAATCGGTTCTATATAATATTTGGGTATCTTCGATGAATGCAAAACCACCGTCATCGGTTTCTATAATCGATCTCGCACCATCCCTACCATAAACCTTCACCCAAAGGGCAACGCCGAGTGAATCTGTCCTTACAACCCACGTATTTTGAAAAAAACTACCCCAGGTCATTGTCATACCGCCTATTATATACCCGCCATCGGACGTTTGCGCAACGGAGTATCCTTCTTCATTGTCGCTTCCACCGAATTCCTCCGTCCACTCGGGATTACAGAGCGAGTCCCTTTTATCGAGTAACATATCGTATGGATAGCCGGTTTCTCCCGTGAAAACAAAACTGCCGTCCGAGGTGGAGGTGAAGTCATTGTACCCGTATAACGTTGACCGCCATAGCTCGTTTCCGAGGTTATCCGTCCTGATAAATTCCCCGCCATAATATTCGGAAAATAGAGCATATCCGCTAACCGTAACCCGAACGATTTTCGGGAACGAACCGTAGTCATCATAAATATGCGCCCAGATACTGTCTCCGCTCTCATCGATTTTCATCGCAAAAGGTTTTCTTTCCGAAACGAATGTGGAATCATATAGCGTATCCGGGCCGAAGATTGTAGTATCGATTTCCCACCAACCGTTATCACAATAGCCCGCGACAACATATCCGCCGTCCACGCCGAGAACGACGGAAGTAGCGGCGTCGTTTCCGATTCCGCCAAACGTGCGCTCCCATCCACCAAAGCAAATCCCGACGGAAATTAGCAAAAAAACAACCGCTGTTAATAATGCAGATTGGTTTTTCATTTCGACCCCTTTGTTTATATATCCATGATAAGAATAAATATAATCCGGTAAAACCGCAAGACATATTTTCGATATCCCTCACCACACACAACAAAAAAGCCCGTCGAGGGACGGGCTTCTTTGCCGTGGAAAGGAGAAAAAGATTATTTGATAAGCAGCGCGCGGGCTGTGCGTGCGCGGCCATCGTGAGTTATACGCTGCAGCGCATTGTTAGATGTTGTCTATCCTTTTTTTCGTTAAATCTGGTTTTCTTCTCCCATGAAGCACCGCAAGGATTATTATCTTTTCCTCTTCGACAAGATAGATAATTTTGTATGGAAACCTCTTGATAAGGTGTTTTCTTGTGCCCTTGTATTCAATCGGATGAATTTCAGGATTTCTCTCGATGAAGTTGATTCCTGCATCGACCTGAAAAAGGAAATCGTATCCTAAACCTTTCCTGTTATCCTCATACCATGAAAAGGCCGCTTTCAAATCTTCTTCCGCTTCGGGTCCGACAATGACCGAATATTTCATTACCCGCTCACAATTCTTTGGTGAACGTCCGCCCATGGAGAGCATGTTTCGGGGTTTTGATGATAACGTTCCAATCGTGCATCGATTATCTTTTTCTCATCTTCGGTAAGTTCGAGAGAATATGCTTTTGCGGTTATAGTATCCCAAATATCTTCTACCAATTGAATTCTTTCGGGTATCGATAATTCGAGAGTGTCGGTTGCCGTTATTTTTTTCATATCATCTTCCTTTACTCTCGCACACACGCCCCCGCGTGGGTGCATTATTCTATTTACATCTTTATTAATATAATCCATTTCCTGTTTTATGCAAGGAAATTGTTCCGCGTCCCGTTACACAATTATTCTCCCACGGAGACCTTATGGGCGAGATGAGCGCAACAAAGAAGCCCGTCGGGAAACGGGCTTCTTTGCCATCGAAAGGAGAAAACAGATTATTTGATAAGCAGCGCGCGGGCTGTGCGTGCGCGGCCATCGTGAGTTATACGAATCATATATACGCCGCTCGGCAGATTTTCAGCCCCCCAGACCGTGATATACTCGCCCGCTTTCAACTCCGCGGCCTCGATAACATCGACCCTCCGGCCAGAGATATCGAAGGCCTCGATCTCGATCTCGCCGGGAGAATCGATGCCGAACTGGATAGCGCAGGTCGAGTTGAACGGGTTGGGCAAAACTCCAATTATCTCGAAAGACTCTACCTTTGGCGAATACTCGAATACCGACGCAACCGCGTCCATTGTCAGATCGACCTCCACGGTCGAATCCAGCACGATTTCCCAATATGGCGCGCTCGAATTGTATTCGATCCTGTCCGGAATCACCCTGTATGTTCCCGGCATCAAACGGTCGAAACTATACGAGCCGTCGAACCTGCTGACTGTCGCGCCCAAAACTTCCTCGTTAATGCCGTCGAACAAATAGACTATCGCGCCACGCAGCGGGCCGGTGATCGCGCATCTATCGACCGAATCGCCGAATACTATCCCAAATATTCTCCAATCGCCGCCGCCGGGGAACATCGGCATCAGCTCGATATTCACGCCATAGACGCTCGTGTCCACAACAATCACAGTATCGGCGGAACTCCAAAAAATCGACCCGCCGAAGAAACCGGGGACATAGCTCTCGTGGAACGCGAGAATTCTGTATGCGCCCGTCGGAACGACCAGATCGAACCAGCCGGTCGGATCGGTGATAACCGCATCCATGACCTCGTCGTCCTCGCTGGAAATCGCCACAACATAGGCCGCGTCTATCGGGCCGTCGCCAATTTCGAGCACCGTTCCGCCGATAGAATAGAGCGTAACGTCGCCCCAGGGGATCATGTGCAGCGTGTCCAGCGCGATTACCGGCGGGCTTGCGTGATTGACAAATATAGGGTCCGCAACGAGCAGATCGTAACGGTCGAGATAGAATACCGGAAGATATCCCGAGGCCGGATCGAACGCGCCAAGCGCATAGACGCCCGGATAAATCTCGATTTCGTAGGAGCCGTCGGGCAAAGTCGTATCGACACAGCCCGTTATCGGCATGCCGAGATAATCGAATATCTGGACGTGAATATAGGGCACCGGGACTCCCGTGGAGGCATCGACAATGTAACCGGTCAGCGTATGCCTGTCCATCAAGGAATCGGCGATGAAGAAGGTCAGATAATAGGACGCGATATTCGGGCCGCAGTATTCCGCCGTAACGAGATCTGCGATGCCGAACGCGAGCGTTACCGTGTCGCCGGGGAGAAGGTCGATAGCGGGATCGACAACGCTTAGGTCGATCTCGAGTATCGGATCGAAACAGCCCGTTCCCGTGGCGTCCAGCGGATACGAGCCAAGTGGCCCTCCCTTGACTCTCAC
>DAOWNU010000420.1 GCA_030642425.1 bacterium
AGGCGCCCCCGTTCTCGTCCTTTTTTTCCTGTGGGTGAGCAGAAAAAAACGCACGCTTATCGAGCGGTTCGGGGAGATAGAACTCGTGCAGAAACTCGCCCTTTCGAGGAGCACGGCCTTTCTCGCCGCGAGAAGGACGCTTTTCGTGCTCGGTTATATATTTATCGTCCTCGCGCTGGCAAGACCACAGCTCGGAACGAAGCTCGAAGAGGTTACACGGGAAGGGATCGACCTAATAGTGGCTATCGACGTCTCCACCTCGATGCAGGCGGAGGATATCGCGCCGAACCGCATGGCCAAAGCGCGCCACGAGTTGAAAACCATGATCGACCGCCTGCAAGGGGACCGAATTGGGATTGTGGCATTCGCCGGCGACGCTTTCCTCGTGTGTCCACTCACAACGGATTACGGCGCAGCCTTGATGATACTCGACGCCGTGGATGTGGGAATTATCCCGGAGCAGGGCACCGCAATTTCGAAGGCCATCGATTTAAGCTGCAAGGCGTTTGTGGAAGATAACAAAAGGCAGCATGTCATACTTCTTCTCACCGACGGCGAAGACCACGAGAGCGATCCGGTGAAAATGGCGGAGAAGGCCGCCGAAAAAGGGATTATCATATACACTATCGGAATAGGCTCCCCCGGCGGCGTGCCGATACCGATGCACGACAAATACGGCAACAAGACCGGACTTCTCAAAGACCGAAAGGGAAATGTCGTAACGAGCAAGCTCGACGAGATGACGCTCCAGCGTATCGCGCTTGCCGCCGACGGCAAATACTATCCCGCGCGCCCCGGCGCCGCCGAACTGGACGAGATATTCGACGCTATCAGCGGGATGGAAAGCTCGGAGATCGAGAGCAGGATTTTCACGAACTACGAGGAAAGGTATCATTGGGCGCTGATACCCGCGCTGCTTTTTATTATTATTTCGAGCGCGCTGCCGGAAAGGCGAATTAGAAAGGGCGAGGGCAAAATATGGTGGGAGTGACGCTTTTGTATGGGGGCGATAGTTGCTTCAAGAGGGGTTTGGGTGATAATGTTGTTTCAATTCAAAATGATCGATTAGCAATTAGCAATGCAAAATGGGTCGGCAACATCGCCCGCCGGGACGCGGAACAATTCCCTTGTAGGATGCGAAAAGTGGAGTATATTTATGGCGATGTAAATAGAATCGACGCGGAGCGTCGAATACAAATTAAGGGTGTAACCTCATGAACACACTTTATTACGGCGATAATTTAAAGATTCTTCGGGATTATATTCCCGATAAATCGGTGGATTTAATTTATCTCGACCCGCCGTTTAATTCCAAACGAGCGTATAATCAGATTTTCAGGGACAAGGAGGGGAAATACCAGCCCTCTCAGATAGAGGCATTCAACGACACCTGGAAATGGGGAGACGAAACCGAAATAGCTTTGGACGAATTGAAAAGGCCGACTTACCCGGCGGAAATATTCAGGATGTTGCGGGCGTTCAGGGAATTTTTGGGCGAAACGGAGATGACGGCATATCTTGTTATGATGGCGATTCGTCTTTTCGAGCTTCACCGGGTTCTCAAGGACACCGGCAGCATATATTTGCACTGCGACCCGACAGCGAGCCATTATTTGAAGATTCTAATGGATCAGGTGTTTGGGGTGGCTAATTACAAAAATGAAATCATTTGGAAAAGAACTACAGCTCATAGCGACCCAAAAAGGTTTGGCAGAATTCATGATGTGATTTTGTTTTATGCGAAATCAAGCAATGCTAAATGGGAAACAGTATATACACCATATGATGACGATTATATAGAGACTTATTATCGGTATAAAGATGAGAAAGGAAGAAGCTTCCTCTCAAGAGATTTAACAGCTCCAGATCACGGAACGAATACGGGGCATTTTATATGGAAAGGTAAAACACCTGCAAAAGGTCGGATGTGGGCATATACTGAAAAAAACATGAGGCAATTAGAAAAAGAGGGGCGGATATTTTACACAAAGAACGGATTCCCAAGGTTGAAACAATTTTTAGAGGATATGCCGGGAATGCCAGCACAATCCATTTGGACAAGCATTTTAAATTTAAGGTCATGGCATAAAGAAGCATTAGGCTATCCGACCCAAAAACCGCAGGCGCTGCTCGAACGAATTATTCAAGCCTCCTCCAACGAGGGCGACATCGTTCTCGACCCGTTCTGCGGTTGCGGAACAACTATCGCGGCGGCGGAAAAACTCGGCAGGGGTTGGATTGGAATAGATATAACCGTCCTCGCGATAAACCTTATCGAAAAAAGGCTGCGCGACCATTATCCCGACGTTAAATATGAGCTTATCGGAATTCCGCGCGATGTGCAAAGTGCAAAAAGGCTTGCGCGTGACGATAAATTCGATTTCGAGAAATGGTTCGTAACCACTCTTGACGGCCAGCCGCACAAATCGAGCGGCGGCGGCGATAAAGG